>NZ_JBVVQJ010000006.1:182598-232066 GCF_055811475.1 Mesorhizobium sp. WSM4829
GGCCCGGCCGGGGCAACGCCCGCACCCATCCGCAAGTTGCCGGCGCGGCGCACCTGCGCGGCGCAGCCGGCGGTAAAAACCCTCCGGCGTAAACAAATCGGGGGGGCGCCTGTTAAGGGGCGCCGCCTTTTTTGTGGGTCCTCCGACTGCCGGGGGAACTGTCCCTTGGTGTCATATTCCAGCTAGGGTTGCCGGTTCCGCGGCCTTCGCGAACGCCCGATCCGTCGCCATAAACCGCTCAATCATCGGTGTGATCAGCCTGGCCGGCTCATGCGGCATTATAGCAATTTTCCCCAAGCCCTGGAAACCGCAACGCTGCAAATTGTGGCGGCAATGTTCCGGGCGCTAACACGGGCTTCCGTCGCGAAATTTCACGAGGCGGCGCTTGCGGCAAGCGGGCGCGACAACGGGCCGTCGGGGCTGCGCTGGGCAGTTGAGCTCGCCTATTTGGAAACCAAAGGCAGTATGACGATGACGATTTCTCCGTTTCTCACCGCTCTCGGATCCGACGGTCCCCCAGCCGAGCGAGCGAAAGACATGAACCTGTATGGATGGCTAATTGGAAGCTGGGAAATGGACACGGTCCACTACCGCGATGACGGCACAATCCAGAAATGGGATGGAGAATGCCATTTTGGCTGGGTGCTCGAAGGCCGCGCGATTCAGGACGTCTGGATCAGGCCCAAGCGCCCTGCGCCGTCCACGATGTATGGCACGACTTTGCGCATCTTCGATCCTGGGATCGATGGCTGGCACATCACATGGAACGACCCGCTCAACCGAGATCACTCGCGCCAGATCGGGCGGGCCGAGGGTAAGGACATTGTCCAACTCGGCACTGATTCGCGCGGTCTGAAAACTCGATGGCGTTTCACCGAGATCACTGCCAACAGATTCCATTGGATCGGCGAGGAAAGATCTTCCGAGAGCAACCCTTGGCAAATCACGTATGAACATTTAGTCCGCCGAACAAAACCCTGAAGCTAGACTGGCTGGCGTCTGCGCTGCCCCTCACCCGGCTGGGCGATGAGGAGCGGCGCCGAGATTGCAAAAGTTGGACCCGCGCCCCTCAAAGGCAATCCAACGGAAATTTCAAATAGCGGCGGCCGTTGGATTCCGGTTCCGGCAAGCGCCCGCCATTCATGTTGACCTGCAGCGCGTGCAGGATCAGCCTCGGCATCGGCAGCGTCCTGTCGCGCGCCTCGCGCAACGCAACGAAATCGGCCTCCGTCCTGCAAGCGGCAACATGGGTATTCCCGGATTTTTGTTCCGCGACCGTGCTCTCCCACAAGGGCTCGCGCCCCTCCGCCTGGTAGTCATGACCGACGAACAGACGCGTCTCGTCCGGCAGCGCGAGGATATTTTGGATCGAGCGCCAGAGTTGCGCGGCACTGCCGCCGGGAAAGTCCGCTCTCGCCGTGCCGCTGTCCGGCATGAACAGCGTATCATGGATGAAAGCGGCGTCGCCGATCACATAGGTGATCGAGGCCAGCGTGTGGCCCGGCGAAAAAAGCACCTTTGCCGGAACGCCGCCGACCGAAAAGGTCTCGCCGTCGGCAAACAGCCTGTTCCACTGGGATCCGTCGGCCGGAAACCCCGGCCAGTTGTAGATTGCCTTCCACAGTTTCTGGACGTCGACGACCTTCTCGCCGATCGCCGTCGGCGCTCCTGTCTTCGTGCTGAGATAGTGTGCCGCCGAGAAATGGTCGGCATGCGGGTGGGTGTCGAGGATCCATTCGACAACCAGCCGTTGATCTCTAATGAAGTCGAGCAGGGCGTCGGCATTTTTCGTGGCAGTGCTGCCGGACTTCTCGTCGAAATCGAGGACCGGATCAATGATTGCGCATCGTCGCGTCTGCGGGTCGGCAACGACATACTGGATGGACCCGCTCGGCTTGTCGTAAAAGCCTGCCACCTGCAGCTTGGCCGATGATGCGTCCAATCCCGGCTCCCTCAACTCCCACCCGGCAGGAATGGTTTTCCCTGCCGGGGTAAAAGAAGAGCATGGTCATTCGCCAGCGCCACGCCGTCAAGCACCGCATGCTTCGCCGAGGCAAAAAGGCCAAAAATCCTTCCGTGCCGCCTTCTCAGGCGGAGGGCTGCTTGGTCTTGCGGAGATACGGCAGGATCGTCTCGAAGGCGCCGAAACGCTTGACCGCATCCTCGTTGGAAACAGCGGCGGTGATGATGACGTCCTCGCCCTGCTTCCAGTTCGCCGGCGTCGCCACCTGGTGCTTGGCGGTCAACTGTATGGAATCGATCGCACGCAGGATCTCATCGAAGTTACGGCCGGTCGTCATCGGATAGGTGAGAACCAGCTTGATCTTCTTGTCGGGGCCGATGACATAAACTGAACGCACCGTAGCGTTGTCGGCGGGCGTGCGGCCTTCCGAGGTTTCGCCGGCGCCCGCCGGCAGCATCTCGTAAAGCTTGGCGACCTTGAGGTCCTTGTCGCCGATCAGCGGGTAGTTCACCGATTGGCCGGTCGCCTTCTTGATGTCGTCCTGCCATTTGCCATGGCTCTCGACCGGATCGACGGAAATGCCGATGATCTTGACGTTGCGCTTCTTGAACTCGCCTTCCAGCCCGGCCATCGTGCCGAGCTCGGTCGTGCAGACCGGCGTGAAATTCTTCGGATGGCTGAAAAGCACCGCCCAGCCGTCACCGATCCATTCGTGGAAGTTGATCGTCCCTTGCGTGGTTTCGGCCGTGAAATCCGGCGCGGTGTCGTTGATACGAAGGCTCATGATGCGTCCCTACCCTGTGATTGCAGCCGGCATGGACCATCCACCGGCCCTGCTTCCGCCTTTTTACCACTGCGGCGTCATCCTTCATACGCCTGTTGCACCGGTACCGGGGCCGGCGACGACAACTTTTTCGCCTTTTGTCGCAAACAGCAGCATTCCCGCCCATTGATGCCGGCGCAATAGGGCGTTGGGCGCGATGGCAGTGGAAGTCTAGGCCTTGTTCACCGCCAGCGTCGTCGCCAGATCTTCCATGCGCTGGGCGAGCGCGCCAAGCGCCTGGGTCAGCACGGAATCGTTCTTGTCGGCCTTGGTCAGCGCGTCGTCACGCGTCTTGCGCAGCGTCAGCACTTCGCTTTCCATGCCCTTGACGCGTTTTTGCAGTTCCGAAAGCTCGTCCATAACCATGATGCCGGCCATCACCGTCAGCCGCTGGTCGCCGATTTCGCCGAATGAGTCTTTCAGATGCGAGACATAGCGGTCGAAGCGCTCGGCAAGGTCGATCAGATGCTCTTCCTGGCCCTCGTCGCAAGCCATGCGATACTGCTTGCCATCGATGGAAACCGTGACTTGTGCCATTGGGCCAGCCCCTATCTATCCAACACGGCGCGGATGGTTTCCATGGCGGTCACCAGCCGACGCGACACTTCCTTGTTGGCGTCTTCCAGCCGTTCGGCGCGCGCTTCGGAATTGTCGAGTTCCTGCGCCAGCCGCGAGCGGTCGGCGTTCATGCGCTGCACCTCCGCCTCGGCTTCCGTATAGTCGCGCTCGTGCTCGAGCTTGGCCGCGACGGCGTTTTCCAGCCCCTCGATGGCCTTACCCAGCCTGGCGATGACTTCCTTGAGTGTCGTTTCCCCGGTCATGGCTTTCGTCCTGCGCCCTGCCCATCACCGAATCATCCACGTTCAGAACGCGTTATGTCTGAAACATTACGCGCCGTGTGAAGCCAACGTCAATAAAGCTCTCGCGACTGTCCCCTGCTAACGCTAATTTAGGCCACCAAAGCCCTTCTGGCGCCATCGCAAGTCCGGCAAAAGCGCCGGTTTACTGAACAACAAGGTCGGCAAAAACGCGCCGGTTTGTTGACTAAAAAGCCGCGCCTGCTATGTGTCGCGCACCCCTTTCCAGGGCTCTCCCAAGGCCCCGAACCCCGACTCTGGAGGAAGCATGACCTCGCGTGAACGACATGACCGGATGGCCAATGCGATCCGTTTTCTTTCCATGGACGCCGTCGAGAAGGCCCAGTCCGGCCACCCCGGCCTGCCCATGGGCTGCGCCGACATCGCCACGGTGCTGTTCACGCGTTTCCTGAAATACGATGCGAAGAACCCGCATTGGCCCGATCGCGACCGTTTCATCCTGTCGGCCGGCCACGGTTCTATGCTGCTTTATTCGCTGCTTTATCTGACCGGCTACGAGGACATCACCCTCGACCAGATCAAGCATTTTCGGCAAGTGGGATCGAGGACGGCGGGCCATCCCGAATATGGCCATGCCGCCGGCATCGAGACGACGACCGGCCCGCTCGGCCAGGGACTTGCCAATTCGGTCGGTTTCGCGCTCGGCGAGCGCATCATGAATGCCGCCTTCGGCAACGACCTCGTCGACCACTACACCTATGTGCTGGCCGGTGACGGCTGCCTGATGGAGGGCGTTTCCCAGGAAGCCATCGCGCTTGCCGGACATCTCAAGCTGAACAAGCTGATCGTCTTTTGGGACAACAACAACATCTCGATCGACGGCCCGGTTTCGCTGGCCGACAACACCGATCAGGTCGCCCGCTTCCAGGCGTCCGGCTGGAACGCCAGCCACATCGACGGCCAGGATCCGGAAGCGATCGCCTATGCCATCGAGGCGGCGCGCCATTCCGACAAGCCGACGATGATCGCCTGCAAGACGACGATCGGCTTCGGCGCGCCGACCAAGGCCGGCACCAACAAGGCGCACGGTTCGCCGCTCGGCGCCGAGGAAATCGCCGGCGCGAGAAAATTCTTCGGTTGGGATTATCCGCCTTTCGAGCTTCCTGCCGATATCCTCGACGCCTGGCGCGACGCCGGCAAGACCGGCATCACGGCACGCACCGACTGGGAAGGCCGCCTTGCCAGCGCCGACGCCCAATTGCGCAGCGAATTCGAGCGCCGCATAAGCGGCACGCTGCCGGCTAATTTCGACGCCGTCATCACCGACTACAAGAAGAAGCTCGCCGCGGACAAACCGAAGGTCGCCACCCGCAAATCGTCGGAAATGGCGCTCGAGATCATCAACGGCGCCGTGCCGGAAACCATCGGCGGCTCGGCCGACCTGACCGGCTCCAACAACACCAAGACCAGCCAGACCAAGAACATCACCTCGGACGACTATGGCCAGCGCTACGTTCACTACGGCGTCCGCGAGCACGGCATGGCCGCCGCGCTCAACGGACTGACGCTGCATGGCGGCCTCATCGCCTATGGCGGCACCTTCATGTGCTTTTCCGACTACGCCCGTCCGTCGATGCGGCTCGCCTCGCTGATGGGCATCCGCTCGATCTTCGTCATGACCCACGATTCCATCGGTCTCGGTGAAGACGGCCCCACCCATCAGCCGGTCGAGCATCTGGCCGCACTTCGCGCCATTCCGAACCACAATGTCTTCCGCCCGGCCGACGCGGTCGAGACCGCCGAATGCTGGCAGTTGGCGATCGAACAGGAAAAGACGCCTTCGACGCTGGCGCTGACCCGGCAGAACCTGGCGGCGGTGCGCAACGACTTCGTTGCGGAAAACCTTTGTCGCCAGGGCGCCTATGAGCTTGCCGCTGCCAGTGGCGATGCGGCGGTGACGATCTTCGCTTCGGGCTCCGAGGTCGAGATTGCGCTGGCGGCGCGCGAGGCGCTGGAGAAGCACGGCCATCCGACCCGCGTCGTCTCTGTGCCCTGCTTCGAATTGTTCGACAAGCAAAGTGACGATTACCGCAACAAGACGATCGGCAACGCGCCGATCAAGATCGCCATCGAAGCCGGCATCCGCCAGGGCTGGGATCATTTCATCGGCACCGACGGCATCTTCATCGGCATGACCGGCTTCGGCGCCTCTGGCACGATTGAACAGCTCTATCCGCATTTCGGCATCACCGCCGAAGCAACGGTGAAGGCGGCGGAAGCCCGCCTGCACGGCGAGTAAATGTACTGGTACCCGGCGAAGCCGCACATGGCGGTTTCGCCGGCAGCCGCGACCTAATGGACTTAAATCCAACCCATCGACGGCTGGATTCTTTGCCAGCCCGCCGTTATGAAGCTGCGGACTTGATCTTCGGCCTCCAACTCCCAGGGAGAGAAAAATGACCGTCAGAGTTGCCATCAACGGATTCGGCCGCATCGGCCGCAACATCCTGCGCGCCATCCACGAATCCGGCCGCAAGGACATCGATGTCGTCGCCGTCAACGACCTCGGCCCGGTCGAGACCAATGCACATCTGCTGCGCTACGACAGCGTGCATGGCCGCTTCCCGCATGAAGTGACGGTCGACGGTGACCAGATCACCGTCGGCAGCGAAAAATTCAAGGTCACCGCCATCAAGGACCCGACGCAGCTGCCGTGGAAGGATCTCGGCATCGACATCGCGCTCGAATGCACCGGGATCTTCACCGCCCGCGACAAGGCCGCCGCGCATCTGGCCGCCGGCGCCAAGCGCGTCCTCGTCTCGGCGCCGGCCGAGGGCGCCGACCTAACCGTCGTCTACGGCATCAACCACGACAAGCTGACCAAGGACCACATCGTCATCTCGAACGCCTCCTGCACCACCAACTGCCTGGCGCCGCTGGCAGCCGTGCTGCATGAGGCCGTCGGCATCGAGAAGGGCATGATGACGACGATCCACTCCTACACCGGCGACCAACCGACATTGGACACCATGCACAAGGATCTCTACCGCGCCCGCGCCGCGGCGCTGTCGCAGATCCCGACCTCGACCGGCGCGGCCAAGGCGATCGGCCTGGTGCTGCCCGATCTCAAGGGCAAGCTCGACGGCATCTCCATTCGCGTGCCGACCCCGAACGTCTCGGTCGTCGACTTCAAGTTCATCGCCAAGCGTTCGACCACGGTGCAGGAAATCAACGATGCGGTGATCGCCGCCTCCAACGGCAAGCTGAAGGGCGTTCTCGCCGTCACCCGTCATCCGAACGTGTCGATCGACTTCAACCACGACCCGCATTCCTCGATCATGGCGCTCGACCAGACCAAGGTCATGGACGGCAACTTCGTTTCGGTGCTGTCCTGGTACGACAATGAATGGGGTTTTTCCAACCGCATGGCCGACACATCAGTCGCCTTCGGCAAGACCATCGCCTGACCGCAGAACCATCTTCTTGCGACTTGAAACGCCCGGCCTGTCCGGGCGTTTTCATGAGAGCGCGCAGCGCCCTTTTGAATGCGCAACGACGCTCTAAGGGTTTGTTTGGCAAGACCCGCGCCTTGAGCGCCAAAACACTCGAAAATCAGCGGCATAGCGCAAAAAACCACCCTCACGCCTTGCACCGGTCATGTCTTCGCCTCACTCTCCCGTAAAGCGAGAGGGACACGAATTCGAGGGGCAATTGGCGGATGGAGCATGCGATCTATCTCGTGACGTTGGTCGGCGCCGCTCTCGTCGTTGCCGCCGCGTTTTCGAGCCTGATCGCCTTCCGCTTCGGCGCCCCTCTCTTGCTGCTGTTTCTCTGCATTGGCCTGGCCACTGGAACCGACGGCCTCGGCATCCAGTTCGACAATGCGCGGCTGGCTTATTTTGCCGGCTCACTGGCGCTGGCGGTGATCCTGTTCGATTCCGGTTTCGGCACACCGCTCAACGCGTTGCGCCAGGCGGCCGGACCGGCGCTGTCGCTGGCGACCATCGGCGTCCTTTTGACCACTGGCCTGTTCGGCGCGGTCGCCCATTATCTGCTCAATCTCAGCTGGCTGGAATCCTTCCTGCTCGGGGCCGCTGTCGCCTCGACCGACGCGGCAGCGGTGTTCTTCCTGTTGCGCGCCGGCGAGATCAATTTGCGCGAACGCGTACGCTCGACGCTCGAGGTGGAATCCGGCACCAACGACCCGATCGCCATCTTCCTGACAATAAGCCTGGTCGAGATCATCGCCGCCAACGCCAGCCCCGAGGCCAGGGTGCTGGTTACCGACCTCGTCCTCGGCTTCCTTATCAACATGGGGCTTGGCGCCATCGTCGGCATTTTCGGCGGCCTCGCCATCGTTCGCCTCGTCGACCGGCTCAATCTCGACCACGGGCTGCTGCCGATCTTCGTGCTGACGCTGTCGCTGATGGTGTTCGCCGCCGCCGGCGCCATTGGCGGCTCCGGCTTTCTGGCGGTCTATCTCGCCGGCCTCATTTCCGGCAATTCCGACATCCGCGCCGTTACCATCCTCAAGCGCTTCCAGGACGGCATGTCGTGGCTGGCGCAGATCATCATGTTCCTGATCCTCGGCCTGTTCGCGACGCCCTCGCAATTTCCGGCGATCCTGCTGCCGGCGGTGCTGCTGGGCCTGTTCCTGATATTCGTGGCGCGGCCGATCGCCGTCTGGCTTTGCCTTATGCCGTTTCGTCTGCCGCGCCCGGAAGTCGCCTTCGTCTCATGGGTGGGTCTGCGTGGCGCCGTGTCGATCCTGCTCGCCATTACGCCGCTGCTTGGCGGTCTTGAGAATGGCCGCCTCATCTTCAACACCGCCTTCATCGTGGTGTTGGTATCGCTGGTCATCCAGGGATGGACCGTCGGACCGCTGGCGCGCCGCCTCGGCCTGATCGTGCCCGCCCGCCTGGGTCCGTTGGACAAGGTCGAGCTCGAATTGCCTGGCTCCGCCCATCACGAACTGCTCGCCTACCGCGTTGCACCTGGCAGCCCGGTGGCGCGCGGCGAGCGCATTCCGCGCTGGGCGCGGCCGTCACTGGTGCTGCGCGACGGGCGCTCGATGCGCTTCCAGGACATGGGCAGACTCGCCGCCGGCGACCATGTCTACATCTTCGTGCCGGATCGCTATCCGGCCCTGCTCGACAAGCTGTTCGCCAGCCGCGCCGTGGTCGATCCCGAGGATGCCGACTTCTTCGGCGCCTTCGCCGTCGATCCGGCGCGCTCCGCCGCGGAACTGGAAGCCGCTTACGCGCCGGGCCTGACGGAGGAGGAACGCAAGCTGACGGTTGGCGACCTGGTGACGGAGCGGCTCGGTGGCCATGCCGAATATGCCGACCGCGTGCTGATTGGTCCGATCGAGCTGATCGTCCGCGATGTCGACGACAAGGGCAGGATCACTGGTCTCGGTCTTTCCCTCGAGCCGACCGCGCCGGTGGCGCGGGTGCCGGTGTTCCTGAGTGCCGGCGAGATCGCCGACCGCATCGTTGGCTTTGTGCGCAATTGGCGCAAGCGGACCAAAAAGCCGGGTGCCGAGGCGCCGGACGACGCGGAACCGGCTCCACAGCCAGTGATGGAAAAAACAACCGGCGAGGGCTGACTGCTTGCGACCGAGGCGTGGATCATATTTTCCGTGAACGCCGATGCAGGTCTTGCATCGTCGTTGATGCGGGGTAAGGTCCCCGCGATTTTTCGCGAAAGGGAACAGCATGGCCGGCTTTAAGACACTGGACGACATCGGCAATATCGACGGCAAGCGCGTGCTGGTGCGCGTCGACCTCAACGTTCCCGTCGCCAACGGCAAGGTCACCGACGCCACCCGCATCGAGCGCATCGCGCCGACCATCGCCGAGCTTTCAGGCAAGGGCGCCAAGGTCATCCTGCTTGCCCATTTCGGCCGGCCCAAGGATGGACCTTCGCCCGAATTCTCGCTTGAGCCGATCGCCAGGGCGGCCGCGGAGGTGCTTGGCCGCCCTGTCGGCTTCGCGGCCGATTGCATCGGCGACAAGGCCGCGAGCGCCGTCGCCGCCATGAACAACGGCGACGTGCTGCTGCTCGAAAACACCCGCTTCTACAAGGCCGAGGAGAAGAACGACCCGGCCTTCACCGAAAAGCTGGCCACCAATGGCGACATCTTCGTCAACGACGCCTTTTCCGCCGCCCACCGCGCCCATTCGTCGACGGAAGGGCTTGCGCAGCTGCTGCCGGCCTTCGCCGGCCGTACCATGCAAGCCGAGCTCGACGCGCTGGAAAAGGGCCTCGGCAATCCCGTCCGCCCTGTCGTTGCCATCGTCGGCGGCGCCAAGGTCTCGAGCAAGATCGACCTCCTGATGAATCTGGTGAAGAAGGTCGACGCGCTGGTCATCGGCGGCGGCATGGCCAACACCTTCCTCGCCGCGCGCGGCACCGCCGTCGGAAAATCGCTGTGCGAGCATGATCTCGCCAACACCGCCAAGCAGATCATGATCGAGGCGGCCGAAGCCGGCTGCGCCGTCATCCTGCCGGTCGACGGTGTCGTCGCCAGGGAATTCAAGGCGGGCGCCGCCAGCGAAACCGTCGCCATATCAGAGGTGCCGGCCGACGCCATGATCCTCGATGTCGGCGAAAAGACCGTGGAGACCGTTGCCGACTGGATCGACCGCGCCGCGACGCTGGTCTGGAACGGCCCGCTCGGCGCCTTCGAGATCGAGCCGTTCGACCGGGCGACGGTGGCGGCGGCCAGGCATGCCGCGGCCCGCACCAAGGCCGGCAAATTGATCTCGGTGGCAGGTGGCGGCGACACGGTGGCCGCCCTCAACCATGCCGGCGTCGCCGACGACTTCACCTATGTCTCGACCGCCGGCGGCGCCTTCCTGGAATGGATGGAGGGCAAGCCGTTGCCCGGTGTCGACGTGCTGAAGCGCTGAAGGCCCTGGGCAACAGGCGAACAGGGGCGTTTGCGCGTTTCAATCGATTCGAGCTTTCCGCTTGGAATGGTTCGACTTGAACCTGCTTTGCTCTAGTGGTCTGCTAGCCCGGATTTTCACACTGTTTGGAACAACCGGTTCAGGAGGATGCACAATGAGCGAACGACTCGAGGACATTGCCGCTGCGATGGTGGCCGACGGCAAGGGTCTTTTGGCCGCCGACGAGAGTTCCGGCACCATCAAGAAGCGCTTCGACGTCATCGGCGTCGAATCGACCGCCGACAGCCGCCGCGACTATCGCGAGATGATGTTCCGCGCCAGGGAGGCGATGACCAGATACATCTCCGGCGTCATCCTCTATGACGAGACCATTCGCCAGAAAGCCGCCGATGGCACGCCGCTGGTCGACATCATCAAGGCGACCGGCGCCATTCCAGGCATCAAGGTCGATGCCGGCGCCAAGCCGCTGGCCGGGTACCCCGGCGACACCATCACCGAAGGCCTCGACGGCCTGCGCGAGCGGCTCGCCGACTATTACAAGCTCGGCGCCCGTTTCGCCAAATGGCGTGCGGTGATCGACATCGACGTCGCCAGGGGCGTGCCCTCCGCCACGTCGATCGGCTCGAACGCCCATGCGCTCGCCCGCTATGCGGCGCTCTGTCAGGAGGCCGGCATCGTGCCGATCGTCGAGCCGGAGGTGCTGATGGACGGCGCCCACGACATCGGCACCTGCTACGAGATCAGCAAGGCAACGCTGGCGAAACTCTACACCGAGCTCTACGCCGCCCGCGTCGTCCTTGAAGGCACCATTCTGAAGCCGAACATGGTTCTCGCCGGCAAGAAGTCCGGCAGCACCAGCAGCCCCGAGGAAGTCGCCCAAAAGACCATAAAACTGTTCCGCGAGACGGTGCCGGCAGCGATTGGCGGCATCGCCTTTCTCTCCGGTGGGCAATCGGATGAGGAGGCGACCGCCAACCTCAACGCCATCAACGCCATCGGCCCGCATCCATGGAAGCTGACCTTCTCCTATGGCCGCGCCTTGCAGGCGGCGCCACAGAAAGCATGGAGCGGCAAGGCGGCCAACGTCGCCGCTGCCCAGGCAGCCTTCGCCCACCGCGCCCACATGAACCACCTGGCAGCGCTTGGCAAATGGCAGCCGGAGCTGGAACAGGCCGCCTGACCGGTCTTTTTAACTTCGTCCGAACCCGGGCCATGTGTCCGGGTTCCATCTGCTCCAATGCTCCAGAAAAACGACGCCGGTGTCGGCTTGCGTTGAGCCCGAACGTCGCTTGCCCCCATTAACTGGCTTTTGATGCAGCGCTTTCTTGCCCTCCTCACCTGGCTCGCCTTTCCGGTCTATGTCTGGCAGGGGCTCGGCGTGCGCCGCCGCACCAGCCGCATGCTGCCGGCGCAAGGTCCGGTCATGCACGAGATTTCGGGCCAGGCGCCGGCGATCTCACTGCTGATGCTTGGCGATTCTTCCGCCGCATCGGTCGGCATCGGCAATTCCGAATACGGGCTGGCCGCGCAACTGGCCGAGCTGATCTCAAAACGCACCGGCCGAGCGGTGCGCTGGCGGGCAGCCGACTTCAACTCGGCGACCTCAGGCCAGATCCGCGATCATGTGCTGCCCAATCTGTCGGCCGATCCCTGGACGCATATCGTGCTCGCCATCGGCACCAACGACACCAAGAACTTCCACTCGGTGCCACGCTTCAAAAGCGATTTTGGCGGCCTGCTCTACGCGCTGCGCGCCAAATGGCCGGAGGCGCGCGTGGTGTGGTCGCCGGTGCTGGAATTCACCCGCGCACCGGCAATGCCGCCGCTGCTTGGAAATATCCTGGAGATCCGCGCCGCCGAGATGAACCGGATGGGCGAGCGCCTTTGCCTTGAACGCGGCGCTGTGCCGGCGCCGCGCCTGCCGATCACCGATGCCGAAGCCGGTTTTGCCTCCGACGGATTTCATGCCTCGGAAGCGGGCTACCGGGCCTGGGCGGAACATCTGGTCGATTTGGTGCTGGCCAACGAACCACGCCTCGCGTAGCGGCCCGCCAGCGCTACGTCCCCAGCCCTACGTCCAATGCCCCAGCGCCGCTGTTATCGAAATCGCCGCCATCGCCAATACCGCCAGCTTCCAAAAATCGCTGCGCCGCTTCAGCCCCGGCCAGCCAAGCGGCTTGATCAGCTGGATGACCATCATGGCAATGATAACGAGCGCGAGGAGTTTCGACATGCCGCTTTTGACTAGCGCATCGGCCCGCAAATCGAAATCGATTTTCGAAGAGCACGATGCGTAGACTCAATGCTGCTGGAGCATCCTTTGCGCCTCCAAAGGGCGCGCGGCGCTCCAGCATCACGGTCGGCTGTCGAAGTACTCCTTTCGCTCACTCACGAGAGCGCTATGCCAGCGGCTTGAGGCCGGCCTCGATCGCAGCCCGTTTCGGTTCGAGGAACGGTGGCAAGGCCAGCCTTTCGCCCAGCGTTTCCAGCGGCTCGTCGGCCGTGAACCCTGGGCCGTCGGTGGCAATCTCGAACAATATGCCGTTTGGCTCGCGGAAATAGAGCGAGCGGAAGTAGTATCGCTCGACCTCACCGCTTGACGGCAGGCGGAATTCGGCCAGCCGCGCCGTCCATTGATGCAAAATCTCCTGGTCCGGCGCCCTGAATGCCACGTGGTGGACCGCACCGGCGCCCTGCCGTGCCGGCGCAAGGCCCGGCTGCACAGCGACATGAAGCTCCGCCGCCGGGCCGCCTTCTCCCATCTCGAAGACGTGAATCTGGCCCTGGCCATCCGGCGAGGCATAGTTTCTCGCCTTGCGCATGTTCATCACCCTGGTCAGCACTGTTTCAGTATTGGTGATGTCGGGAACGCTGATGACGATAGGCCCGAGCCCGCGTATCTGGTGCTCGATGGGGATCGGGCTTTGCACCCAGGGGTGACTGTCGCCCTTGCCGCCATCGCTGACGAGACGCAGGCGCTGGCCTTCCGGGTCTTCGAAGTCCAACGACGGGTAGCCGCCGATATCGCCGATCTCTCCCGTCGCGCCGATCTCTTCCGTCGCGACGGTCTCGCCGGCCAGGTGCTGCTTCCACCAGGCAAGGCTTTCAGGGCTGGCGACCCTCAGGCTGGTCCGCACGATGCTGTTGGTGCCGCGCCGTTCGCGTCCAACCGGCCAATCGAAGAAAGTAAGATCGGTGCCAGGCGTCGCCTCGGCGTCGGCATAGAAAAGGTGATAGGCCGATGTGTCGTCCTGATTGACCGTCTTCTTGACCAGTCGCAGGCCCAGGGTCCTGGTGTAGAAACGAAGGTTTCCGGGTGCATTGGCGGTGATTGCGGTCAGGTGGTGAATTCCTGTCAGTTGCAGGCTCATTGTCATCTCCCTGATCTCTCGAAAATTCTTCTCCGTAGATAGATATCAGAACCCCGGCCCTGTCGCTGCTGCGGATTCTGACGGTCCGTCGTTCGCAGACGAAAGACTTGATCCTGGCGACGAGAAAGCCTGCTTTTCCCGGGCAGACGGACGGGAAACGGCAAAACCTGGCACGCTCACCAAAGACCGCTCAGCCTCCTGACAGACTGCTGTCAGGAGGGGTGTGCGATAGTGTCTTCATCGAAAGAAGAGGAGACCAGCCATGAACGGTTTTACCATTCTCCGCAGCGTGCAGCACTATGTCGGCAAGATCCGGACGATGCGCAACGAGATCCGCACCCGGCGCTTCATGAACGGCTTGCCGCAGAGCATCCGCAAGGACATCGGTTGGCCGGATAATTATGATTGCCGCCACCGCCGCGGCCATTGAGGCGATTTTTTCGCAGCAGCAGTTGGATGCGGACGCCACAGCGCCCAGATAAACAGGTCCGGTTGACTGAAAGACGGAGCAGGAAATGTCCGAACAGAAAACTATCGGCGTTCTTTTCATCGATCGCTTCGCCGACTGGGAATACGGGCTGCTGGCGGCTTCGGCGGTCGAATGGTTCGGCGCACGCGCGGTTTCGCTGGCGCCGAACGGCAAGCCGGTGACTTCGGCCAGCGGATTTATGCTGACGCCCGACCGCTCCACCGCGGTTGATGAAACCACCGATCTCGACGCCGTCGCGGTCATCGGCTCCGACCAGTGGGTCGATGCCCCGCCTGATGTCTCCGCACTGCTGACGGCGATAGCGGCGCGCGGCGGCGTGGTCGGCGGCATCTGCGCCGGCACGCTGGCACTGGCGCGTGCCGGCCTGTTCGACAAGGCAAAACACACCAGCAATGGTCGTGACTGGATCAATGAAAAGGAGCCGGGCTATCCGGGCGCCCAGAACTATCAGGACGTGCCCTATGCCGTCGCCGACGGTCGCATCGTGTCCGCGCCGGGTTCGGCTCCCGGCACCTTCGCTCTTGCCTATTTGAAGACGCTCTATCCCCAGAGAAGCAGCGATCTCGCTGAGATGCGCACGCTGTTCGCCAAGGAGTATGCCGAAGGGGAATATGCTGAAGCCTCCTGACAGTATGGTGTCAGGAGCGGCGTGCAATAATTCGAAAGTACCAGGAGACAGACATGGCCTTCATCCCTGCAAAAGCTTCGGGCTCTTCGTCTAGGTGACGCATGGTAAAGAGCTGGAACGACAGGCTGAACACGCCGGGCATCAACGGTATCAAGCCGACGCCGCGGACTGTTGGCGACGTCGTCGAGGGCCAGCCGATGCTTGTGCCGACGGCTCGGCAGGTCGATGATTTCATTCGCTCCATTCCAGAGGGCGTGGCCATGGATATCCGCGCTTTGCGCGCCGCGCTCGCCATTGAGCATGGCGCCGAAGTGACATGTCCGGTCACCATCGGCTATCATCTACGCACTATCGCCGAGGCCGCGAACGAGGATCTGGAACGTGGCATGACGCTGAGCGACATCACACCGTTCTGGCGGGTGCTGGATGCAAAGACGCCGACAACAGGGAAGTTGTCCTTCGGCGCGGCATTCGTCGCCGCGCAGCGCAAGCGCGAAGGGCTTGAGCCATAATGCATCGCCCGAAAGTTGGAACCGGTTTGGGGACAACGACAGGCTAAAAACCACATCGAGGGACCGTACGATGCGCCGCGCCGACAGGCTCTTCCAGATCGTGCAGCATCTGCGCGGTGGCCGTCTGGTCACCGCACAGAAGCTGGGCACGTGGCTCGAGGTTTCCGAGCGAACCATCTACCGCGACATCGCCGACCTGCAGTCGACGGGCGTGCCGATCGACGGCGAGGCCGGCGTCGGCTACATGATGAGGGAGGGTTTCGACCTTCCGCCGCTGATGTTCACGCGTGACGAGATCGTCGCGCTGGTCGCCGGCGCCCGCATGGTGCGAGCATTTGGCGGCGCTGCCATGGCGCGGGCCGCCGACGAGGCGCTGGTCAAGATCGGCGCCGTGCTGCCCGATGCCGAAAAGGATCGCATCGCCCGCACCGAGATCCACACGCCGATGTGGGTGGTGAGCGACGCCGCCCGCGAAGCAATCGACCTGATCGAGCGCGCGGTGGAAAAACGCCAGGTGCTGACCATCGACTACTCCGACGAAGCAGGCCGCAGCACCGTGCGCGACATCAGGCCATTGGGCCTGTGGTTCTGGGGCAAGGTGTGGACGCTGGTCGCCTGGTGCGAGATGCGCGACGACTTTCGCGCTTTCCGCATCGACCGCATTGCTTCAGTGGTCATAGCCGGCCGCGTCTTCAAGCCGGAGCGCGGCAAGCAGCTCGCCGATTTTTACCGTGCGGTGGAGCGCAGCGAGGACTACGGCATGGCGCCGGACCGGGCCGCGCGAACCTAGGCGCGGCGCCTCTTCCTTCTCCCCTTGTGGGAGAAGGTGGCCGCCCACGGGTCTTGCCTCCGGCAAGCCCGAGGACAGGCTCCGCGGCCGGATGAGGGGTGTTCCAGGGAACGCCGACGCCTCATTTCTTCCAACACCCCTCTTCCGTCTCAGCGCTGCGCGCCGATCCACCTTCTCCCACAAGTGGAGAAGGAAGAGGCGCCTCAGCCCTCCTCGTCGTCCTTGTCCTCGTCCTTCGACTTCAGCGCCGAGAGCTTGGCGAAGACGGCGTTGGCGTCGAGTTCCGCATCCTCGTCCCTTGGCTTCTCCGGCGCCGGCACGAGGCGCTCGGTCAATGCCGCCGGCAGCAGCGTGTCGCCGGCCGGCTGTGCCTGTTCGCGGCCACGCGAGGCGCGGTTGACTTCCATGTCGAGGTCGATCTGCGAGGCGAGCCCCAGCGTCACCGGATCCATCGGCTGCAGGTTGGCTGAGTTCCAGTGCTTTCTGTCGCGGATCTGGTCGATCGTCGACTTGGTGGTGCCGACGAGGCGCGCGATCTGCGCGTCCTTCAACTCGGGATGGTTGCGCACCAGCCAGAGGATGGCGTTGGGCCGGTCCTGGCGCTTCGACAGCGGCGTGTAGCGCGGACCCTTGCGCTTGGATTCCGGCACCCGCACCTTGGGGTCTGACAGCTTCAGCCGATGGTTCGGATCCTTCTCGGCGCGTGCGATCTCGTCGCGGCTCAGCTGGCCGGTCATGATCGGGTCCATGCCCTTGATGCCTTGCGCCGATTCGCCGTCGGCGATCGCCTTGACCTCGAGCGGATGCAGTCCGCAGAACTGCGCGATCTGCTCGAAGGACAGCGCGGTGTTGTCGACCAGCCAGACGGCGGTCGCCTTGGGCATCAGCAGCGTATTGGCCATTGCAAATATCCTTCTCGTTCGCCCGCGTTCCCGCGCGGGCGGTGGTTTTAGAGCCACCAAAATGGGAAAATCGCGGTTTATATAGCCGCTCCGTTGCCGTTCCGCAACGTTTTTGGAAGGTAGTCGCGAGATGGGGGAGATATCGACCCTGTCAAGGCAGCCTTGTCGGCTTCAGCATCGCGCCTTCGATGAGCCGCTCAGCGGCCGCGGCCGCTAGCCCGGCAACAAAACGTCCTTCTGTCGGCATTTGCCGACTGTTAGTGGGAACATGTTTCATCCACATTTCGCTTCGGTAGCGGCGACCTGCTTTGGGAGAGCAAGCCGCCGCCGATGTGGGCTGATCGATGTTGGAAACCGGGCACGCTGTCGCGGCGGGGTTGTTTCCGTTCGCCATTTCCTATGCGCTTCTGGCAATGCTGCCGGGCGCCAATTTTGCTGTCGTCGCGCGGGCCGGGCTAACCGCTTCGCGTACTACAGCGCTTTCGGCAGCCGCCGGCATTGCCTTGGGCGCGAGTTCGCTGGCGATGGTCGTCGCGACGGGCGCCGCCGCGCTGCCGCCGGGGGGCATTGCGCACCAGATAGCCGCCAGCCTTTACGGCGCAATGCTGGTCTTCATCGGCTGGAATTCGATGCGGCGGGCGCTGTCGATCACGATCGGCGCCGACGAGCCGAAGCCGCTTCCCATCGTTCGGTACTTCCGGCTGGGGTTTGTCACGGCGGCGGCAAATCCGGCCACCGCATTGTTTTTTGCATCCTCTGCGCTGAGCTTGAATACGCGCGGGGCAATCCAGATATCCGTGGCAGCGCTGGTTTTTGCCATTGCAATCGCCTGGTTTAGCCTTGTCGGTCTGGCTATTTCCCAGCCAGCCATGCGCGAATTCTATAACCGTTTCCGCAAGCACATGGACATCGTGCTGGGAGGCGCCTTGATAGCGATTGGTTTTGCTGCGCTTAGCCATTGAAGCGGCAAATAGGCGGCCTTTCCACCGATTTAAGCATGTCGCGCAAAAGTGTGCAGCGGTTTTGCGATAACGACATGCATAAAAACAACAACCTTAAGCGCGTCGCATGAGGCCGGTCGAACGCGACGCGCTTTAGGCCGATCGTCATCTGCGATTGAGCGGTTCTGTGCTCTTGAGCAAGGCGACGAGTTGGCTTTGCTGGCTTGTCCCGGTCTTGGCGAAAATCCGTTCGAGATAGGTCCGGCCGGTCTTCACGGTGATCTTCAAGTCGGATGCCGCATCTTTCAAGGGTCGCCCCTGCGAAAGCGCGGCGGCCAGACGTGCCTCGGAGGGCGTCAGGTCGAACAGGCCCGCGAGGAGGGTTGGTGAAGGCACGACGGCACTGGCCCTTACTTCCGTTGCAGCAACCAGGATGTCCGCGCCGGTGAAAATGTCATGAGCGGCGCGGCGCAGCGGCAAAAGATGGATGACCACAGCCGGCCGGCTTTCGTTCGCGGCAACAGGAATGGATCGGACCGCGAAATCGTTGCGGTTCTCGCGAATGGCCTGCTGGAAAAGCGCATTGGCGGAGGCATTGGCGATCGCCATGCCGCCATAGGCGGTTGGCAGAAACGTCTCGGTCATTTCTTCCAGCAGGCTGTTGGCCGTCAGCACGCGTCCCGATGCAGTCATGACCGCGGCTGGCAGCCCGATGGTCTCGAGTGCCGAGACGGTCGCCCTGGCCCGTTCCAATCCCAATCGCGCCGAGACCATGCCGGCACGCGCAAAATGCGGGCGAAGCTGGTCCAGCCGATCGACCGACGCCCGATCGTAGGCGCCATCCTTCATCCACCGTTGAAAGACGAACGTGACGAGCTCGCCACTCGGCATGGCGACTGCCGAACAAACGTGTGCGCCGATACCGGCCGCTCTCAGCTGTATCCGCACCGGATCACGTTCGACCTCTTCAGCTGTCAAGAAATCTTCGACCTGAACGAAGCTTGCCGGCTGCATGCTGCACATAAGCTGTACGGCGTCAGAGAATTTCCAGGTGTCGCTGGCGACAAATTCGTCAAACACGGATCGCAGCGAGTTGCCGTGGACCGGAGAAACGTCACTCAATCTGCCGCGGACCGGAGAATCGCCACTGAACAGGAAGATGGCGCCGGTGGCCGAACCTGAAAGACTGCCGGCAGCTTCGAGCGCATCCCCCCAAAGTTCCGGCACGAAAGCCGCCTCGTAGATCTTGTCCGTCAGATCGTCGAACATGGGCGCAAGCCTGTTTCAGAGTCAGCACGCTACTGGCCCGGATCAGCGCTCCCACCCTCTGACCTAGCCCCGCGCGATCAAAATGCCCACGCTGAAACTGGAGTCAACCGCAGATTGCGGTCGAGTTGTATTCGGATCTGGATAGTGGCCATCATAGCAGCCGCTGCTGTTGCCTCGGACTTCAAAACGACAAAACCCGCCGGACTGGTCCAGCGGGCTCGGAACCGGCGGCGGGAAATCCGCCTGCCTCGGCTCTTGCTTGGCGGATCAAAGCGTCTTGCGGGCGATCCTCTCGATGTCACCACGGTTGATGCCGAGGTCGTTGAGCTCGCGGGCGTTCAAGCGGTTCAGTTCGCGCACGGTTTCATTGTACATGCGCCAGTTACGGAAAGCACGGATCGGGTTCATGGTAGTCCTCCATCGTTTCGATGCCGCTCAAATAGGCACCGTTGATGAAAAGTTGAACAGACGCTTTTGCATGGCGGCAATGCGTTTGTGCATTGCGCAATTAAGGTTTTGTTCAGCTTGCTTGCCGACCGTCAGCCGACATCGAGCACGATCTTGCCGATGTGGTCGCCGTCCTCCATCCGCTCATGCGCCCGCCACGCCTCCCTGAGCGGAAAGATCATGTCCATGACCGGTGCTACCTTGCGGGTGCCGAGCAGCGGCCACACCTGCGCCTCCAGCGCTGCGGCGATCGCCGCCTTGAATTCGACGGTGCGCGGCCGCAGCATCGAGCCGGTGTGGGTGAGCCGCTTGGCCATCATCTTCGAGAAGTCGGTGCTTGCCACCGCCCCGCTCTGCGTGGCGATCTGGACGATGCGGCCTTCCACCGCCGCGGCCTCGTAGTTTCGCGCCACATAGTCGCCGGCGACCATGTCGAGGATGACGTTGGCGCCCTTGCCGCCGGTCGCGTCCTTGACCGCCGCGACGAAGTCCTCCTCGCGGTAGTTGATCGCCCGGTTGGCGCCGAGCTTCAGACAGGCGTCACACTTCTCCTGGCTGCCGGCAGTGGTAATGACATGGGCGCCGAAAGCCGAGGCGAGCTGGATCGCCGTGGTGCCGATCCCGGACGAGCCGCCATGCACGAGCAGCGTCTCGCCGCTCTTCAGGGCGCCGCGTTCGAAGACATTATGCCAGACGGTGAAGTAGTTTTCCGGTACCGCCGCCGCTTCGGTGTGGGTAAAGCCGGCGGGCAGCGGCAGCACGCTGCCGGCATGCACCTTGACGTATTCGGCATAGCCGCCGCCGGGCGTCAGCGCGCAGACCCGGTCGCCGACGCGCCAGCGCGATATCTCGTCGCCAAGAGCGGCAACTTCGCCTGACGCTTCGAGGCCCGGCAGGTCCGACGCACCAGGCGGCGGCGGGTAGACGCCCTTGCGTTGCTGCACATCCGGCCGGTTGATACCGGCGGCGCGCACCCGGATCAGGATTTCGCCAGGTCCGGGCACGGGCACGTCGCGCGTTTCCGGTTTCAGAACCCGCGGTCCGCCGGGTTCCGAGATCGCGATGGCCGTCATCTTCGCCGGAATCTTGTCCTGTCCGCTCGCCATGAATTTTTCCCGTCTCGCTTCGCCAGTTTCTTGCCGACTTGCCGGTTTTATTGCCGACTGTTTGCATCCATGCCCCTGCCCTATGTATGCTCATTGCCAAATCAGGCAAATGGCCACTGCAGCACCGGGCGTGCGATTGGACGCGCCAAGGACGCTGTAGCCGTTTAATTTTGACGCATGAGCGAGGAGCGACGATGGCGATCTTCGACGACGAACCCAAAAAGAAAGCGCGCCCGCATGAGATCGGGCAGGATCTGTCGCTGCTTTCCGTCGATGAACTGTCCGAGCGGATCGGCATCTTGCGCGACGAGATCGCCCGGCTCGAAGCCGAGCTCAAGACCAAGGGCACCACCAAATCAGCGGCCGAGGCGCTGTTTCGCCGCGAATAGTTTCCAGAGCCGAACTGCCCGCCGCCGAAAAGCTCGAATGCGGCTGTCTTCAGATCCTCCCTAGATTCCAGCCGGATCAGCTAAATGATGTTTGCAAGCTACCGACCGATCCTCTCGCTGCTTCGCGGCACCGCTTTCCTGCTGGCGGCAACCGGACTGCACGGGCTGTTATTGCCGTTGCGCGGCCAGTTGGAGGGTTTCTCGACCGCATCGCTCGGCCTGATGGGCACGGCCTGGGCCGGCGGCTTCGTCACCGGCTGCTTCTTTGCGCCGCGCCTGGTGCGCCGCGCCGGTCACGTACGCGCTTTTGGCGCCTTTGCGGCATCGGGGGCCATCGTCGCACTGCTCACCGGCCTGATCATCGACGAATATATCTGGATCCTGTTGCGCGCCTTCACCGGCTTCACCATGGCCGGCGCCTTCATGATCATCGAAAGCTGGCTCAACGAGAAGTCCACCAACGAGAACCGCGGCGCCGTCTTCGGGCTTTACATGATGGTCACCTATGCCTCGATCATGGGCGGCCAGATGATCGTTGCCGGCGGTGACGTGAAGTCGGCCTCGCTGTTCATGATCACCGGTATCCTGTTCTGCCTGTCGCTCATTCCGACCGCAGTGTCGACGGCTTCGCATCCCAAGCCGCTGCAGGACGTCTCGCTCGACGTCAAGGGGCTCTATGTCAATTCGCCGGTGTCGGCGATCGCCTGCGTTCTGATCGGTGTCGCCAACGGCGCCTGGGGCACGCTTGGCGCTGTCTATGGCGCCCGCATCGGCATTTCCACGGCCGAGATCGCGCTGATGATGAGCCTGGTGGTCGTCGCCGGCGCCGCCATGCAGCTTCCGGCCGGGCGTCTCTCCGACAAGACCGACCGCCGCTTTGTGCTGGCGGGCCTGGCATTCGGCGCGGCGCTGTTCGCCCTCGCTCTGTTCCTGTTCGAGCCGCGCTCCGGCGTCTTCGTCATCGTCTGCACCGCCGCCTACGGGGCCTTTGCCTACACGCTCTATTCGATCGCCGTGGCCCATGCCAACGACCACGCCCGGGCGGAGGATTTCGTCAAAGTGTCCGGCGGCCTGCTGCTGCTCTATGGTTTCGGCACGATGATCGGGCCGCTGCTGGCCGCCGGCCTGATGGGCTGGATGCGTCCGGAAAGCCTGTTCCTTGCAACGGCCCTCGCGCATCTTTGCCTGGCAGGCTATACGCTGCTGCGCATCAGCCGGCGCGCACCGGTGCCAATCGAAGACCGCGACGCCTTCAAGACGCAACCGGCTGAGCGCTCGATCACGCCGGAAGCCTTGCGGCTCGATCCGCGCAGAAAGCCTGAAACCAACGGTTGAGATTTGGAAAACTTTGCCTCACAAATAAGGCATGATGTTTTCCGACGCCTTCATGGCGATTGCCGACCCCAACCGGCGCTATCTCTTGGAAGAGCTTCGGCGCGGCCCGAAGACTGTCAACGAACTGGCCGCCGGGTTGCCGGTCTCGCGCCCGGCGGTTTCGCAGCATCTGAAAGTGCTGCTCGACGCCGGGCTGGTCAACGCCAAGCCGGAAGGGACAAGGCGCGTCTATACGGTCAGCAGTGCCGGCTTCCTGAAGCTCAACATCTGGCTCGACCAGTTCTGGGAAGCCGAGCAGCTTGGTTCGCCCGGAAGCTGAGGCGTTGAGCCGCACATCGTCCTATTGAACTGTGTCGGGCATGCATCGGGCTAGGCGTTCCAGCTTGGACGTTTCTGAACGCGGTCGAGCCAATGATGGACATTGACCAGCGAGTCCGGGATGTCGGCTCCGAAGAAGGCGCCAAGCCAGGCTGCGACGGCGGCGGTGATGTCGGCGACGGAGAACTGGTCGCCGGCGATGAACGGACGGCCATCGGCGATCTCGCGGTCAAGCCACGCCCACTTTGCCGGAACGGCTTCGCGCTGGGTTTCGGCGAAAGCCGGGAACTGCACGAGCCGCTCCGCAAACATCGGATCGGAATGCAGGGCAATGCTGCCGATCGTTCCGAAGATCTCGAACTCGGCGCGGCGGTTCCACATCTCGACCTTGCCTTGGCTGACCGCGTCCGAGCCGAACAGTGCCGGCGTTGGATGAAGCGCCTCCAGATAGCGGCAGATGGCGATGCTTTCGGTGATCACCGTGCCGTCATCGAGCGCGAGCACGGGAATCTGGCCGAGTGAGTTGAGCTCAAGGAATTGCGGGGTTTTGTGCTCGCCTTTTGTCAGATCGACATCAACCCGCGGAACGTCGATGCCTTTCTCAGCCATGAAGATACGAACGCGATAAGAATTCGGACCAATGCCGCAGTAGAGTTTCATCATATCCTCCCGATTCTGCTGGTCTTTGGGCTGGGGCGCTCGCGCGCATTCCACCCGCAGGTTGTATGGTGTGTCAAGGTTCGACCCGCTGCTTACCTGGCCTGGCTATGGGCGACGATGGCATCAACGATCGCGGCCCAATCGTCGGGATGCAGTTCGTGGCCGCCGCCTTCAATGCGGACAAGCCTCGCGCCGGCAACTGCATCGGCCAGAGCGGCGCCATGCTCGACCGGAAAGATCGGATCATCGGTGCCGTGGATGACGAGGAGCGGAACCTTCAAGTCGTGCAGGCGACCCTTGCAATCCTCGCTGCCCCGATCCTCGCCGCCCCGATCTTCACCGCTCTTGAGCATAAAATGATTGGTCGCGCTTAGAAAACCGCCGGACCGGTCGTAGTCCTGTTCGACGAAGGCCCTCGTCCGCTTCTCGTCGAAGGGATGCGCGGTGCCGGCGATTGCGTGCGCGTCCTTGACGATGAAGTCGACCACCTGGGCTCGATTAGACCAGTCAACCTTTGCGCCTTCGGCCGAATGCTCCATATAGGCTTCGCTCGTCCCTGGCAGATGCGACGTGTCGATCCCGATTGGCGAAGTGCTGATCGCCGTTAGCGAGATGATCCGCGACGGATATTTCAACGCCACGAGTTGCGCGATCATGCCGCCCATCGACATGCCGACGACATGCGCTTTCGCGATGCCATGATTGTCGAGGACGCGAATGGCGTCGTCCACCATGTCGTCGAAAGTGTAAGGCGGTTCGCCCGGCGCATATTTGGTCGAACGGCCGGTATCGCGATTGTCATAGCGGATCACGAACAGGCCCTTGCCGGCCAGTTTCCGGCAGGCCACCAAAGCATCGAAGCCATCGCGCCCATAATCAGCAGCATCGGCGGATGCGTGGGATCGCCAAACGTCTGCGACACCATTTCGGGTTCCGCTGCCTTGGTCATGGTCGCCGTCTCCTCTCTGCAAAACCGATTGCATTTTGCAATCAGTTGCACGATAATAAAACTGATATGATAATGCAACCAGTTTCTGTCGGAGATTCGCATGAGCATCGATCATCGTTCTGGGTGCCCGATCAACCTGTCGCTTGAAGTGTTCGGCGACCGGTGGAGCCTGATCATCCTCCGCGACATGATTTTCGGCGGCAAACGCCACTTTCGCGACCTGCTCAACGGGTCATTGGAACGCATCGCTTCCAACATCCTCGCCGATCGGCTGAAACGGCTGATGGAACTCGGCATGCTGACCAGGGCCGACGATCCCACCCACAAGCAGAAGGCGATCTACAGCCTGACCGAAATGGCGATAACGCTGGTGCCGATCCTGGCGCATCTCGGCGCCTGGGGTCGCGTCTGGCTGCCGGTCAGCGAGGAGCTCTCGATCCGCGCCGAGCTTCTGGAAAAGGGCGGCCCGCCGATGTGGGAAAAGTTCATGGACGAACTGCGCCACGAACATCTGGGCACGCCTTCCGACACGCCGCCGGATGCCACCGTGCGTGCGACGTTGCAGGCCGGATACGAGGCGGTTGTCGCCCGAAAGGCGGCGGGCGCCGGGTGCGATGCCGGCGCCTGACCAACTTATTTCCCCCATCGCAGGGCGGCTCTGCTATTAAAGCCGTTGAAAGCTATAATTTACGGGATTGGAAAAGCCCTTGGTTGAGAACTCTAAGGATACTGCCCGCGCGCGGGCCGATTTGCGTTTCAAGAAGCAGGAAGAGGCAGCCACGGTTCGTCAGAAGGCGATGGCGGAATATGTCGCCGAGAGCGATGCCCGCCAGATAAAGACCAACAAGCTGAGGGCGCTCCGCCTTGCCAAGGAAGCGGAAGACCTCGCCAATGCGCCGGCTGCTCCGGTGAAGAAGCCGACACGCGCCAAGAAAAAATAGCGGTCCGGCGTGTCGGGCGGGCCTGTCCTGCCGTCGGCAGGTGCTGACAACGAGGCAGCTGCTTCACCGCCTTTTATGCATGTCGTTACAGCAAAACCGCTGCGCACCCTCGTTTAAGCCCGAGGCATGCTTTGCGCGACATGCATTAGCTCATGGTTATGTCGCGGCTGGCTGCTCGCATCGATACTGAGAAGCCGGCCAGGACGTCGACCAGTGCGATGACCATCAAAATGAAGAAAACCGAGTGCGCCGCGCCCTTCACCAGCAGGAACTCGACCAGGAACGCCACGAAGACGAAGGTCGACAACAGGTGGTCCATAATCGAGGCGCTCGTCGTGCGCGTCGATTTCAAGATTTCGACGAAGAAGAGAAGCAGCCCGATCAGCACGATCAGATCGCCGAGCGTCATCGAGAACACTCCGCCCGACATCATGCGGATCGAGAACATTTGGATTGCCCAGGGATCGTCGCCGCCGCCGAATATTCCCAGAAGCCCAAGATTATAGAGGACGAAGGGTACGATCAGCAGCGGGATGGCACCGAACATCAGAAGGCTCCGGTTGGACAGCCTTCTCTAGTATGCGCTCGGCGTTCGCCGTCAAGAATTTTCGCATGCGACCGCGAACACGGACAAAGACCGTGCGAAATAACAGTACCAGCCGGTACGGCTGCATCCGGTACGGCTGCTGGCATCTTTGACAACAATTCGAGGGGCGATCATCTGCGCAAAACGCAGAAAGACCGGCGCGATGGCCGGTCCTTCGATAGTCACAAGCCGTCGAAGCGTTCTCAGCTTTCCTTCGGCTCCAGAACCTGGCGACCGCGATACATGCCGGTCTTCAGGTCGATATGGTGCGGGCGGCGCATCTCGCCGGAATTCTTGTCCTCGACATAGGTCGGGGCCTTCAGCGCATCGGCCGAGCGGCGCATGCCGCGCTTCGACGGGGAGGTTTTTCGTTTCGGTACGGCCATGGATATGCTCCACTACATGGTCAAAATGCCCCGGCTGCCCTCGTGAAAGGGCCGCGTCAGGGCCGGAATCTGAGAAAGTCGGGTGCCTATACACGCCCTGCGCCGTTTTGGCCAGCGCCGCCGCGAATTTTTTTAAGCTATCGCAGACAGCCGACATAGGCGCCGGACCGACCGGCGCGCCGCTCGATCAGCGAGGCCAGCCGTCTCAGCCCCGGCCCGGGCTTCGCCGGGTTGCGGGCGATCGGGTTCGGCAGGGTGACGGCAAGCAGCGCCGCCTGGCGACGCGACAATCGTTTTGCCGAAACCCCGAAATGGTGCTGGGCGGCGGCCTCGATGCCATAGATGCCCGGCCCCCATTCAGCGATATTGAGATAGATTTCCATGATGCGCCGTTTCGACATCACCATGTCGACATAGACAGCCAGCGGCAGCTCGACGACTTTCCGGACCGAGCCCAGCGGCCGCGACCACAGATAGAGGTTCTTGACGCTCTGCATGGTGATGGTCGAGGCGCCGCGCGTCATCTCGCCGGCCAGCGCGTCGTCGACGACGCCCCTCAACTCGCCAAGGTCGATGCCGCGATGGAAACAGAACTGCCCGTCCTCCGACATGATGACCGAATGCGCCAGCGCCGGCGCCACATCGTCGATCGAGACCCAGCGCCGGTCATAGCCGGAAAACGTCGCCAGATCCTTCAGCATCAGTGTCGATACCGGATGCACGAACGGCGGCAGGTACAGAAAGGTCAACACCACCGGCATCAGCGCCAGCACCACGGCGACGGAGATACCGCGCCGGACCCAGTGCCGAGGCCAGCGTTTGAGACCGATGCGATTGCCGCGTTTCGGCCTCACCATGTCCAGCCCTTCGGTTTCGTGATCGACGATCGGTTCCGCCAAGCCGCTCAATCCATGCTGCTCCCTGCCCCCGGCATAATGGCGCTTGGCTTCTTGCGCAACGTCTGAGTGTCGGCTACCCGTCCCCGGCATGGTGAAAGACGATCAAATACCGTTCGAGGCAGCGCTTCTCGCACGCACAGGGCCGATCGAGGCGCTGCTCAGGCGGCTGCTCGGCGACCGCCCGCTTTCAGGCGAGATCGCGCGGCCGCAGCGTCTGATGGAGGCGATGCGCCACGGCGTGCTGAACGGCGGCAAGCGCCTGCGCCCTTTCCTGGTCATGGAAAGCGCCGCGCTGTTTTCCGCCGACGGCGAGGCGGCGCTGCGCGTGGCGGCGGCGCTCGAATGCGTGCATTGCTATTCGCTGATCCATGACGATCTGCCGGCCATGGACGACGACGATCTGCGCCGAGGCCAGCCGACCGTTCACAAGGCCTTCGACGAGGCGACCGCCATCCTCGCCGGCGACGCCTTGCTGGCGCTCGCCTTCGACATCATTGCCGACGAAGCGACAATGCTGCCGGCCGAACGGCGGGCGGCGCTGGTGCTGGCGCTGGCCCGCGCCGCCGGAGCCGGCGGCATGGTCGGCGGCCAGATGCTCGATCTCGAAGCCGAGCGTATCCGGCCGGAGGAAGCCGGCATCATCCGGCTTCAGGCGATGAAGACCGGCGCGCTGATCCGCTTCGCCTGCGAGGCGGGCGCAATTGTTGCCGGCGCGCCGACGGCCGACCGTGAAAGACTGGCGGAATTCGGCTCGGCGATCGGGCTTGCCTTTCAACTTGCCGACGACCTGCTCGATCTGACGGCGGATGCGCGCCAGATGGGCAAGGCGACAGGCAAGGATGCAGCCGCCGGCAAGGCGACGCTGGTGGCGCTGCACGGCGCCAACTGGGCGCGGGACCAGCTTCAAGGCCTCGTCGACCAGGCCCACGCCTTGCTTTGTCCCTATGGCGAAGACGCCGTGCTTCTGAAGCAGGCAGCGGAATTCGTAGCGGCCCGCAACAGCTGACGCTGTTCCAAGCTGTACTCCCGTACTATGGCGCACCGTGCAGCCAAGGAGGGTTGGCGAACTGTTCGGCCAGGAAATCCACGAACACGCGCACGCGCGGCGACAGAATTCGGCCAGGCGGATAGACAGCGCAGATTGGCGCTCCGTCAGGATGATTGTATCCGGTGAGCAGCGCGGTCAGTCTGCCTGCCTCGATATCCGGCCCGACCAATATCTCCGACATGCGGATGATGCCTATACCGGCGAGCGCCAGCCGGCGTAGCGCTTCGGTGCTGTTGGCCTCTATCGGGCTGCGGATACGCATGCTTTGCAGACCGTCCGGGCCATCGAACTCCCAGATATTGAGACCGCCGCGTGCTGTGACGCCAAGACAGATATGACCTTGAAGGTCGTCTGGCGTTGTCGGCATGCCATGTCTTTCGAGATATCGAGGTGATGCGCAAATGACACGGCGATTGGGCGCCAGCCGCCGCACCACCAGCCTCGAATCGCTGTGTGCGGCAACGCGCACGGCGACGTCCGTCGCCTCAGCCAACAGGTCGACAATCGCATCTGTGAACATCAGCTCGAGCTCGATGGCCGGGTAGCGATCGATGAAGGCCGGCAACATCGGCACGATCAAGCGATGGCCGAAGGCGCTCGGAAGACTGACGCGCAGCCGGCCGCGCGGTTCTGCTCCGGGTTGAACCGCGATTTCAGCCTCTTTGATGTCGTTCAGGATGCGGCGTGCGCTCTCGGCATAGGTGCTGCCTTCCGCCGTCAAGCTGATGCGCCGCGTCGAGCGCTGCAGCAAGCGCACGCCAAGGCGGGACTCAAGCCGACCGATGATTTTGCTGACGGCCGAAGGTGTCATCCGCAGCCGGCGTGCCGCTGCCGAGAAGTCGCCTTCCTCGACAACTGCCAGGTACACACCCATCGTCTCTTGCCGGTCGATGATATCTATTCCAATTCGTCACAGATGAACGAAAACTATCACCGATTATCAGCAGATGCGAACCATAATATGTTTTCCTCTTCAGCATGCGAAATGCTGGCGAGGAGGTGCCATGAGTTCAGAACACGTAAACCTGCCAGATGCTCACGACGTGCATCGGTGGGCACGTCGTCAGCGCAGCGCCGCAATTGGGCGGTGGTGTCTTTGGCTTATCCGTACGCTCAATCGGTCACGTCAAGGAATGGGAAAACGCTCAAGGCGAAGCAACGTCCGGGCTAGCGCAGCCGGCCGATCGGAATGATTTCTGGCGATGTTGGAGCGTATGGCTCGCCACGCCAGTTGCCGAGCCATTCTTCGACGACCAGCCCGGCCCGATCCAGCATCGGCGCAAGGCTTTCCTTTGTCGGGAAGGCGATTTTCGATTCGGCGCTGAGCACGCGTCCGCTGCCGGGCATTTCGTAATGGGTCGAGTAAGTGACGACACCGGTAGCGGAATCGTGGCGGAAATCGTTCGAAATCCACGCCGCCTTCGTTCTCGATATCGTAGAACTGGACGAGGTCGGGATCGCTATAGACACGATCGGTCATGGCGAGCCTATAGCTGAAGCCGTGGACCGGCAGCATTCGTGGAATAAAAGCGCAGCTTCACCCATCACCGATTCCGCACCACAATGCATGCACCGCCGACGCTTTGCAGTTTCCGGCAGATGTTGTCGGCCTTGGCTTTGGAGTCGGCGCCGATGCGGACTGCATAGATGCCGCGCCTGCCGATCGGCGAGCGCACCCGGCTGACCACCGGATCATGGCCCTTGAGCAAGGCCGGAAACCGGCGCTTCACGCCAGTCCATTGATTGAGCGCCGCGGCGCGGCGGAAATTGCCGGCCACCTGCACGCCCCACGGCTTGACGTTGATCGACGCCATGGCCACGGTTTGGGACTTGATGACCGGCAGCCTGCGGCAGGCGACCGCGAAGCTCGCTTTCTTGTCGAGCGGCTGGATGCTGCCGGCATAGGCGGTGTCGGTGAACCTGTCGGCCGGCTCGCCCATGATGTCCAGAACGTAGTTTTCGGTCTCCATCGGCAGGAATCCGCCGGAACTCAGCCAGCGCGACACCCGGCTTTCGCCGGCATTGTAGGCGGCGGCGGCCAGGCCCAGATTGCCGAAGCCGGTTTTCATCTCGGCGAGATATTTTGCCGAGGCCGGGATGGCCTGCTCGATATCGAAGGAATTGGCGAGGCCGCGTATCTTGGCGGTGCCCGGCATGAACTGGGCTATGCCTTCGGCACCGACCGGACTGACCGCATTGGGATCGAAGCGGCTTTCCTTCCAGATCAGCCGGGCAAAGAAATCCTTGGGCAGGCCGTTTTGATCGGCATGCGCCTCGATCAGATTGCAAACCCGGTCGAGCAGCCGCTGCTTGGCGGGACGCGGCGGATCGGCGTGGACGGCTGTCGCCCAGCCCAGCCCACCAAGCAAAACCAATCCACCAAGCAAAATCGGCGTCGCCCAGGGGAAGCGCCGCATCGACCTACTCCGCCGCAGCCTTGCCAGGTTGCCCAAACCGCTGCTCGATATAGTCGGCGACCATTTTCTCGAAGTCGGCGGCGATCGAAGGGCCGCGCAGCGTCGCCGCCTTCCTGCCGTCGACGAATACCGGCGCCGTCGGCGTCTCGCCGGTGCCGGGCAGCGAAATGCCGATATCGGCATGCTTGGATTCACCCGGACCGTTCACGATGCAGCCCATCACCGCGACTTTGAGGTTTTCGACGCCGGGATATTTTTCACGCCACACCGGCATGTTCTTGCGCAGATCCGCCTGGATGTCCTGCGCGAGTTCTTGGAACACGGTAGAGGTGGTGCGGCCGCAACCGGGGCAGGCGGCGACGATCGGTACGAACTGCCGGAACCCCATGGTCTGCAGGAGTTCCTGCGACACTTGCACCTCGCGGGTGCGGTCGCCGTTCGGCTCCGGCGTCAGCGAGATGCGGATCGTGTCGCCAATGCCTTGCTGGAGAAGAATGCCCATTGCCGCGGATGAGGCGACGATGCCTTTCGAACCCATGCCGGCCTCTGTGAGGCCGAGATGCAGCGCGTGGTTGGAGCGGGTGGCAAGCTCGGTGTAGACCGCAATCAGATCCTGCACGCCGCTGACCTTGGCCGACAGGATGATCTTCTCGCGGCCAAGGCCGATCTCCTCGGCCATGTCGGCCGAAAGGATCGCCGACTGCACGATCGCCTCGCGCGTTACCTCCTGCGCGGTCAGCGGAAAGCCCTGGCGCTGGTTGTCGTCCATCAGCCTGGTCAAAAGCTCCTGGTCGAGCGACCCCCAATTGACGCCGATGCGCACCGGCTTGTCGTACCGGATCGCCATCTCGACGATCGCCGCGAACTGCCGGTCCTTCTTGTCCTTGAAGCCGACATTGCCAGGATTGATGCGGTATTTGGCCAGCGCCTCGGCGCAAGCCGGGTGGTCGGCGAGCAGCTTGTGGCCGATATAGTGGAAATCGCCGACCAGCGGCACATTGATGCCGAGCCGTTCGAGCCGCTCGCGGATGGCGGGCACGGCGGCGGCACTCTCGTCGCGGTCGACGGTGATGCGCACGATCTCGGAGCCAGCGCGATGCAGCGCGGCAACTTGAGCGACTGTCTGGTCGACATCGGCAGTGTCGGTGTTGGTCATCGACTGAACGACGACAGGGGCGCCTCCGCCGACCATCACGCCGCCGACGTCGACACCGACAGACGTGCGGCGCGAGAAGGGTGAAGAAAAATATCCGGTCATGGCCGGCTGCCCTTTGTTAGCGCCGAATTCCGGAATCGGTTTCCGGAAACAATCTGCGCAAAAATCAAAATACAGCGTCCATTGCGCGTCCGAAAGGAGGCGCGGCGCTATAGAAGGTCCCGGCATGAGGTGGAGGAGCAAAGATGGCTTGTCAATGGCGACAGGCAGGCAAACCTGTCAAATCGAACCGCCGGACAAACAGAAAAACGCTCCGGCGGCATTGGTTGCCACCGGAGAAGATGGTCGGGCAAAACGCGCACTGTCCCCGCATGACCCCGAAACCGAAAGGATTTTCGGAAAGGATCATGCGCCAAAATCAGAAGCACGACAGCGCCCTTTGCGCGTCCAAAGGACGCGCAGCGCCGTAGATGAGCGTCAGTGCGTGGTGGGTTTCGGTTTCGCCTTCAATTTCTCAATCTCGTCCTTGAGCGCCAGCTTGCGCCGCTTGAGATTCACGATTTCGAGGTCGTCGACCGATGGATGGTTCATCGCATCATCGATTTCGCGTTCGATGTCGCCGTGTTTCCGCTGCAGCTCATCAAGATGGGATGCAAGAGACATGATTGGTTCTCCCTTTCATGGTTTCCTCGATTGCAGCCGTCAAGGCGCGTCCCACCGCAATTTCGCTTCTGTGACGGCATAATGACAGTGTGCCACTATCGGGCACCGATGTCGAATGCTCCGTGGTAGCATTCCACGACAATACGAAATGTGGTATTGGCTGCGCGCCGGTGCAAGATACCTCCGGCCTCGCCCAATCAGGCCCATTTTTGGGCGCCGCAGACGTGCAGACGGTAAATAATGTCCGAACAGGAACAGGCCGATATCCGCCTCGAATATTCTCGGCTGAAGCAAGAACACGCCGATTTCGACGCGGCGATCAACGCGATGATCGCCATGGGCTGCGACCCTCTGCAGATCCAGCGCATGAAGAAGAAAAAGCTCTTCCTGAAAGATCGGCTGATGGCGCTGGAAGACCGGATCATCCCCGACATCATCGCGTGAGCGAATCCCACTTGCGGTCGCGACAAATCCTGCTCATCCCGTGATCGAAAGCCTCGCGGCGCGTTCGCGTAGCAGGGCGATGAGATCGCCGGTCTTTTCCTCGGAAGTGTCGATGGGAACCACCAGGCATATCGTCGCCTCGACCTTGCCGGCAGCTGAAAAGACCGGCGCGGCAAGGCACTTTGTATAGGCGTCGACAAGACCGGAGGTCACACAGTAGCCGGTAGCCCCGGCCGTAGCGATATCTTCTATGAAGTCGTCCAGCAGCAATCTGCGGCCATCCGGCAGGACGAGATCGTCTTCGGACACCATGTCTTCGATCACCGCCCGTTCGAAACCGGCGAGAAGCAACCGCCCGGAAGCGGTCCAGGGAAGCGGTATCTGCAGACCCGTGGCCGAACTGATCCGGAACGGCCTGGTGCCCGGGCTTGAATGGACAATCGTGTAGCGGCCGTTTTGCAGCATGCACAATTCGGAGGTCTCGCCTGTCTCGCGCGAAAGATTGTCGACTTCCTGACGCCCTCTCCTGAGCAGGTCGTTGCCGCGCACATAGTCCATTCCGTAGAGATAAAGCTTCTTCCCGAAATAGACGCGATTGCCGTCGCCGGCCATTTCCAGCAGGCCCGCATCCACGAGCGAGCGCACAAGCGTGTAGATCGTCGAGCGCGGCGCATTCACTCCCTTGGCGAGATCGCCAATCCCGATCGCTCGCTGGTTCGCATGGAGAAACTCCAGGATATGGAGCACGCGGTTGAGACCCTTCTCGCGGGAGCCCGCAATCCTGTCTTCGTCCGGACCAGCGTCCGGCCGAACTGCCAAGCCATTGCCATCTTGCATTGCTGATTCCTGGTGTTAGTATCTGTCTCGTACAGGATACATGTGTCTTTTGTAAGAGACAATCTAGCAGATTACCGATGCATGTATCGGCAAAGGGGAACACAACACGAAAAGGAGGTCGCCGTGAACGACACATCCAAAAGACGTGATTTTCTGAAACTGGCCGGGCTTGCAACGGCCGGAGTGGTGGGCGCAGCGACAACAGTCGATGTTCAGAAGGCGGCGGCGCAGGCGGCACCGGACAGCCTGCTGCGCACCGTTCTCGATCGCGGCAAGGTGATCGTCGGCACCGGCAGCACCAACGCGCCCTGGCACTTTGAAAACGATGCCGGCGAACTGGTCGGCATGGACATCACCATGGGGCGCATTCTTGCCAAGGGACTTTTCGACGATACGACCAAGGTCGAGTTCGTCATGCAGGATCCGGCCCAGCGCATTCCGAACGTGACCACCAACAAGGTCGACATTTCGATCCAGTTCATGACCATGACCGCCCAGCGCTCGCAGCTGATCCACTTCTCCCGGCCCTATTACGTCGAAGGCATCGCCTTGCTGACCCTTCCGAACGCCGAAAACAAGACCTTCGACAAGCTGCTTGCCGGCGGTTCGGCGACGCGGGTTTCCATCCTGCAGAATGTCGATGCCGAGGCAAATGTGCACATCGTCCTGCCGGAGTCGCAGGTGATGCAGATAGACACGCAGGCCAACGTGCTGCAGGCACTGGAATCGAAACGCGTCGACGCCGCCGCCGTCGATCTGTCGACGGTTCGCTGGCTCGCCTCGCGTAATCCGGACAAATACTTCGATGCCGGCAAGAGCTGGTTCTCGATGCTTTACGGCGCCGCACTTCGGCAAGGCGACCTCGACTGGCTGACCTTCGTCAACACGACCTTCACCACCGCCATGTTCGGCCATGAGACGGCGCTCTACGACGCTGCATTCAAGGACTATTTTGGACAGGAGCCGCCGGCGCGCCATCCTGGCTTCCCGGTCATCTGATGCAAGCAGGCGGAAGGGCTTGCGCCCTTCCGCGGCTTATCGTCGACAGCCCTCGATATCACAGGGACACATGGGCTATACCCTGAACTTCAACCTGATCTGGCGGCATTTCGACAAGCTTTGGGGCGGGCTGCTGCTCAGCCTCGAGCTGGCCGTGATCTCCATCGCGATCGGCATCCTCATCGGACTGCTTCTGGCGGTCTGGTACGTGTCGGCCGGGCGTGCGGTGCGGACCGTCATCGCCGCCTATGTCGAGTTCATCCGCAACGTGCCGCTGATCCTGCTCGTCTATCTCGTCTTCTACGGCCTGCCGACGGTGGTCGACATTGCCTATAGCGCGCAGACCTCGTTCATTGCCACGCTGTCGCTCTATAGCGGCGCCTATCTGGTCGAGGTGTTCCGCTCGGGGCTCGAAGCGGTTCCGCGCGGACAGCTCGACGCCGGCAAGGCGATCGGCCTGACGCCATGGCAAAGGCTGGTCCATGTGCGCCTGCCGACAATGCTGCGCATAACGCTGCCCGCGCTTTCCAACACGTTCCTGTCGCTGTTCAAGGACACGTCCGTTGCGTCGGTCATTTCGGTGCCCGAACTCACCTACGGCGCCCAGTGGATCAACTTCAACACCTTCCGCATTGTCGAGGTCTACCTTGTGGTGACGGCGATGTATCTCTTGACCGGCTACGCGCTTCTTTTTGCACTTCGGCTTGTCGAGCGCCGGTTCAGGGCGGCGCACTAGGATGCTTGGCCAGATCGCCTATGCCTTGCCCTTCCTGGCCCAGGGTTTTGCCGTGACGCTATGGGTGTCGCTGCTGGTCGTGGTGTTGTCGCTCGTCGCCGGCGTGATGATGGGCGTCGGCCTTGTCTATGGCCCGGCTCCGCTGCGCTGGGCAGTGCGCATTTTCAGCGATACCATTCGCGGCATTCCGATCCTGGTGCTCATCTTCTTCGTCTATTACGGCCTGCCTGCCGTCGGCCTCCATCTGGAATCCTTCTGGGCAGCCGTGCTGGCGCTCACCCTGTTCAAGACGGCGCAGGTCATCGAGTATCTGCGCGGTGCGGTCGGTTCCATACCGAAGGGGCAGTCCGAAGCGGCGATGGCGATCGGGCTGACCTTTCGCCAGCGACTGGCCTACGTCATCTTCCCGCAAGCGTTCAGGCGTTTCCTGCCGCCATGGATCAATGGCGTCACCGATGCGGTGAAGGGCAGCGCGCTGGTCTCGCTGCTCGGCATCACCGACCTGATGCATGCCATCAACCAGGTCATCGGCCGCACCTACGAAGCGATGCCGCTCTACATCCTCGGCGCGGTCATCTACTTCGCCGTCAATTACGCGCTCTCCCTGGCCAGCCGACGGTTGGAGCGGCGTTTCTCCTTCATCCGGGAATAGCAAGATGCCCATCGCCACGCCCGCCAATCCGGCGCTTCTCGATGTCTCCGAGGTTTCCAAATCCTTTGGATCCGTCGCGGTCCTGCGCTCCGTCAGCCTGGAGGTGACGCGCGGCGAGGTGGTGACTGTCATCGGGCCTTCCGGCAGCGGCAAGACCACGCTGCTGCGCTGCGTCAACTTCCTGGAGAGCTACGACAGCGGCTCCATCCGCATCGACGGCAAGGAGGTCGGCTTCCGCGACACGGGAACACGCCAGCGCCGCAGCGAGCGTGACCTGGCGAAGATGCGGGCCGAAACCGGGATGGTGTTCCAGAGTTTCAATCTGTTTCCGCACCTGACGGCGGCCGGCAACATCATGCTTGGCCTGCGCAAGGTGCGCGGCAAGAGCAGTACCGAGGCCCGCGCCATTGCCGAGCACTGGCTCGGCCGGGTCGGCCTTGCCCACAAGGCCGACAGCCTGCCGGCCGAACTTTCCGGCGGCCAGCAGCAGCGTGTCGGCATCGCCCGCGCGGTGGCGATGGAGCCAAAAATCCTGCTTCTTGACGAGATAACCTCCGCGCTCGACCCGGAACTCGTCGGCGAGGTGCTCGAGGTCGTGCGCAGTCTGGCCGAGGACGGCATGACGATGGTGATGGTCACGCACGAGATGGCCTTTGCTCGCGATGCCTCGAGCCGCATCATCTTCATGGCAGATGGCGGCGTCAGCGCCGCAGGCCCGCCCGCCGAGATTCTGGGCGCGGAGATCGACAATGAGCGTCTCCGCAGTTTCCTGGCGCGGTTTCGTGCCTCGCATTTCTGACATCGGACGGCGAAAGCTGTCGCAAGGAGCCTTTTCATGACGCCTTACATCCGGCTCGCCGAATTGGGCCTGACGCTGCCCGAGCCGCCGACGCCGATCGCCAACTTCGTCACCCACGCCGAAAGCGGACGGCTGATCTTCCTCTCCGGCCAAGGGCCATTGCGCCCCGACGGCACGCTTTGCACCGGCAAGGTCGGCGCGGACGTCACGGTTGAAGAGGCCTACAAGCATGCCCGACTCACCGGTCTGAACCTGCTCGCCGTCATGCACGCTGCGGCAGGCGACCTCAGCCGCATCGTGCGCGTCGTCAAGCTGCTTGGCTTCGTCAACGCGATCCCGACCTTCAGCGACCATCCGAAGGTGGTGAATGGCTGTTCCGATCTTTTCGCCGCTGTCTTTGATAGTATCGGCGGGCACGCCCGTTCGGCGATCGGTGTCGGCTCCCTGCCGGGCAACATCACCGTGGAAATCGAGGCGGTCGTCGAGATCGCCGCCTGAAGTCTACCAATGGGACCTCCAGAGATGAAAACCTATTCCGCGAACGGCTCCAACACGACAATCCGCGAACGGCTCGGCCTTCGCCCGATCATCAATGTCTCCGGCACGATGACGGCGCTCGGCGCCTCGATCATCGTCCCTGAAGCGATCGCCGCTATGTCGGAAATCGCCTCGCAATGGGTGGAGATGGACGATCTGCAGCGCGCCGCAAGCACGGTTGTCGCGCGCCTCACCGGCGGCGAGGCCGGCTTCATCACGGCGTGCTGCGCCAGCGGCATCACCATGGCCATTGCCGGCACGATGACCGGCACCAACCTTCTGGCGATCGAGCGGCTGCCGGACGACACCGAGGGCCTCAAGTCGGAGGTCATCGTCCAACTCGGCCACATCGTCAACTACGGCGCGCCGATCGACCAGTCGATCCGGCTTGCCGGGGCAAGGACCGTACCGGCCGGTACGGTCAGCGTGACTCAGGATTATCATGTGCGCGAGGCGATCCGCGACCGCACCGCAGCAGGCCTCTATGTCGTTGCCCATCACACGGTGCAATACGGCATGCTCTCGCTCGAGGAGTTCTGCGAGATCTGCCACGCCAAAGGCGTCCCGGTGATCGTCGACGCCGCCTCCGAATACGATTTGCGCGGCTTTCTCGCGCGCGGCGCCGACATCGTCGTCTATAGCGGACACAAATTCCTCTCAGGACCGACAAGCGGCATCGTCACCGGGCGCAAGGATCTGGTGCGCGCCGCCTATCTGCAGGTCCGTGGCGTTGCGCGGGCGATGAAGGTCGGCAAGGAAAGCATCGCCGGCACCATGGCCGCACTGGAGGCCTGGGAGCGGCGCGATCACGCCGGCATCCGCAAGCGGGAAGAAGCGGCGCTCGATCTGTGGAAGGACGCATTGCTGGGCCTGCCCGGCATCGCCGCGCATGTCATTCCCGATCCGACCGGCAATCCGCTCGACCGCCTGCAGGTGTTTGTTGCGCCCGAAAGCGGATTCACCGCAGCCGGTCTTGCCTCGGCGCTGGCGGCCGTTTCGCCTCCCATTATCGTGCGCAACCACGAGGTCGAGCGCGGTCACTTCTTTCTCGACCCGTGCAATCTCCATCCCGGCGAGGCGGAAATCGTCGCCGAACGCCTGCGGGCCGTGTTGAGCGTGGCCGAGCGTCCGGCGGATGCGATGAAGTCGGCCCGCAAGGATAGCGCCGGCGCCTTGCGCTGGCCGGATTAGGTAATAATGGCGCCTCGCGCCAGGACGCTTGCGCAGAGGCAGCGCATCCTTGCCGTCGGACCCGAATTCCGCTAAGGCGCGCCTTTGCCGCCGGGAGCAGAAGCTTGGACGATCAACGTGCCGACGTCGCCATCATCATGGGCAGCCAGTCCGACTGGGCGACGATGCGCCACGCCGCCGAAACGCTGGAGGCGCTGGGCGTTCCGCACAAGCGGCTGATCGTCTCGGCCCATCGCACCCCCGACCGGCTCTATGACTTCGCCAAGGGTGCCAAGGCGGCCGGCTTTCGAGTGATCATCGCCGGCGCCGGTGGTGCGGCACACCTGCCCGGCATGACGGCGGCGATGACGCCGCTCCCGGTTTTTGGCGTGCCGGTGGAATCGAAGGCGCTTTCCGGGCAGGATTCGCTGCTCTCCATCGTGCAGATGCCGGCCGGCATTCCGGTCGGCACGCTGGCCATCGGCAAGGCGGGCGCCACCAATGCCGCCCTTCTGGCTGCGGCCGTGCTGGCGCTGACCGACGAAAAGCTCGCCGCCCGGCTCGATGCCTGGCGCGCCGCCCAGACCGCCAAGGTCGCCGCCGAGCCCACGGACACGCCATGAGCCTGGCCGCCGGATCGACCATCGGCATCATCGGCGGCGGCCAGCTCGGCCGCATGCTGGCGATGGCCGCGGCCTGCCTCGGCTACCGCACGGTCGTGCTGGAGCCGCAGCCGGATTGTCCGGCGGCACAGGTCGCCAACCGGCAGATCACTGCCGCTTATGACGACACGGCCGCGCTCGCCGAACTGGCTGCAGTCAGCGACGTCGTCACCTACGAGTTCGAGAACGTTCCGGTCATGGCCGCCAGCGCGCTTGCCATCACGGTCCCGGTCTACCCGCCGGCGCGCGCGCTGGAAGTAGCGCAGGACCGGGTGGCGGAGAAGAAATTCCTCAACGGCATCGGCATTCCCACCGCGGATTTCTGCCCCGTCGACAATGACGACGAATTGACGACGGCGCTGAAAAAGTTCAACGGCAGCGGCATATTGAAGACGCGACGCATGGGCTATGACGGCAAGGGCCAGCGCGTCTTCCGCAATATGGAAACGGGGGGCTTTGCCGGCACCTGCGAGGCGATGGGCAACGTGCCGCTGATCCTCGAATCCTTCGTCGCCTTCGAACGCGAGATTTCGGTGATCGCGGCGCGCGGCATGGACGGTTCGCTCGCCGCCTACGATCCGGCAGAAAACGTCCACCGCAGCGGCATCCTGCACAGTTCGACCCTGCCCGCCGGGATAGGGTCCGAAACCGCCGCTGCAGCGCAGGCGGCGGCAGCAGAGATACTTGCCGCGCTCGACTATGTCGGCGTCATCGGCATCGAGTTCTTTGTCCTTGCCGGCGGCGCGCTGCTGGCCAATGAGATCGCGCCGCGCGTTCACAATTCCGGCCACTGGACGGAGGCCGCCTGCATCGTCTCGCAGTTTGAGCAGCACATTCGCGCTGTCGCCGGCCTGCCACTGGGAAATCCCGGCCGCCATTTTGACTGCGTCATGGAAAACCTGGTCGGCGACGATATCCTGCGCATCCCGGCCCTGCTCGCCGAGCCCGATCTGATGCTGCATCTCTATGGCAAGGCCGAGGCACGCCCCGGCCGCAAGATGGGCCATTTTACGCGAATGAGCCGATACCGTTGAGGCTATTCGACGGCGCCGCTCTAAAGCGCGTCGCATTTGACCGGCCTCACGCGACGCGCTTTAGGTTGTTGTTTTATGCATATCGTTATCGCAAAACCGCTGCGCACTTTTATGCGACATGCATTAATGCCGTCGATAGGGCAGAAACTCATACTCCGCCACATGCTTGGTTGACACGGGCAAGGCTCCTCGTTTATGAGCCACGCACAAGTTGAGAGGCGCGCTTTCCGAGCGCGCCTTAATAATTCGGCCCAAGCGGGCCCAGACCGACGGGCAAGACCATGAAGATCAAGAATTCGCTCAAGGCGCTCAAGGCGCGTCACCGCGACAACCAGCTGGTTCGCCGCAAGGGCCGCGTGTACATCATCAACAAGACCGCTCCGCGCTACAAGGCGCGCCAGGGCTGAGCCTTTTCGCGTTGGGGCGGCCTGCCTCAGCGCCTGCATGATGTACCGCATCGACCCAAAAATCGGAATCGATTTTCGGAAAACACGATGCGAGGAGTTCAAAATGCTGGAGCGTCGTTTACGCGTCCAAAAGGACGCGTGGCGCTCTAATACCGGCCTGCCGGCCCTTTCACGCTAAATTCAGTTTGACGATCCGCTGTCCGGGGTTAGATTCCGGTCATGCGGATTCATTTTGCATTCTTCGCGGCGCTTTCTCTTTTCGGTGTCGCCCCGCTTCCGGCTCAAGCGGAAGACCCGGCCACCCCTCCGGTTGCCACGACCAGGGAGGAAAGGCTCGACCAGCTGTTTGTCGACCTGAAGCGCGAGCGCAATGAAAAAGCCGCCGAGCGCATCGCGGCGCGCATCTCGCACGAGTGGTCGCAATCCGGCAGCGCCTCGATCGACCTGATGATGCAATGGTCGCAAAAGGCGGCCGAAGACAAGAAGTTCGACGTGGCGCTCGACTTCCTCGACCAGGTGGTGACGTTGCAACCGGCCTATGCCGAAGGCTGGAACCGGCGCGCCACCGTACATTTCATGATGAATAACTTTGGGAAATCGATGGCGGACATCGACCGCACGCTGCAGCTCGAGCCGCGCCATTTTGGCGCGCTGTCCGGCCTGGCGCAGATCATGGCGGTAACCGGCCACAAGCAGTCGGCGCTGGAAGCCTGGCAGCGCGTGCTCAGCATCTATCCGATGATGCGCAGTGCCCAGGATCAGGTCGGCACGCTTTCCGAAGAACTTGCCGGCGAAGGGATATGAGGTTGGCGGACAAATCCACTTGAGTGAAAGTCTTTTTAGCTAGACTGTGAACTAATTTCGCTCCGGTCCGTACCTCTCTCCATGAACCCGATCTACGCCGCGCTCGCCTTCCTCCTGGCGCTTGTGTTCACCCTTGCAGGTGTCACCCGCGCCGGTTCATGGCTGATCGAGCGCCGCAATCCGCCGATCGGCGACTTCGCGGATATAAACGGTGCCCGCATCCACTACGTTCACGTTCCGGCCGGGGAAAACGCCGAACTGCCGCCGATCGTCTTTATCCACGGCGCCAGCGCCAATCTCAGGGATCAGATGCTGCCGTTGAGGCCCTTGCTGGAAGGCCGTGGCGAGATGCTGTTCTTCGACCGCCCGGGTGCAGGCTGGTCGGCGCGCGGCCCCGGCAACAACGAGACCCCATCGGCACAGGCCAGCACCATCGCAGCGCTGATGGACCATCTCGGCATCAGGAAAGCCATCATCGCCGGCCATTCCTTCGGCGGCTCGGTGACCACCGCCTTCGGCCGCGAGCATCCCGACAAGACGCTCGGCCTGGTGTTCATGGCGCCTGCCACCCATCCCTGGCCGGGCGGCGCGACCGCCTGGTACTACAATTTGACGACCATTCCGATCGTCGGCCGGCTTTTTTCCGAAACGCTGACCTATCCGTCGGGAACGCTGCAGATGAATGCCGCCACCGCCTGCGTCTTTGCCCCCAACAAGGTGCCGGACTTCTATGTCGCCGAGGTCGCGATCCCGCTGGTGCTTCGGCCGAACGCCTTTCGTGCCAACGCCACCGATGTCGCCGGGCTTTATCGCTACACGCTCGATGCCGCACCGCACTACCGCGATATCAAGGCGCCGACTGTGGTCATCTCGGGCGACCGCGACAAGGTGGTCTATGCAACGATCCATTCGGTCGGCCTCGTCCGCGACATCGCCGGGGCCGAACTGGTCTGGGTCCGCAATCTCGGCCACAAGCCAGACTGGATAGCACCCGATCTCGTTGTCGGCGCGATCGAAAAGGTCGCCGGCAGGGACGTGGACCTCCAGGCAATGGCGAAGGCCGTGGAAATCAGGATCGCCGGCGACACCTACGGTGCCGGCAAATGCGCCGACATCAAAGCCCCGGAGGCCGAACTCGCGCCAATTTAGAGCAACCGAAATCATTCGAAGCGACGGTCAAGCCTAGCGGCGGGCCTGCACGTCCGATCCGACATAGGCGATGCGCAGCATGTTGGTGGAGCCGGGCGTCCTCAACGGCACGCCGGCGGTGATGATGACCCGGTCGCCGGGCTTGCCGAACCCCTCGTCCAAAGCGATGCGGCAGGCGCGGTCGACCATGTCGTCCAGGTCGATGGCGTCGGGCGAGACGACGCAATGTGTGCCCCACAAAAGCGATAGCCGCCGCGCCGTGTTGACGATCGGCGACAGGGCGACGATCGGCACCTGCGGCCGCTCGCGCGCGGCGCGCAGGCCGGTCGTGCCGGACGCCGTATAGCTGATGATCGCCGACAGTTTCAGCGTCTCGGCGATTTCGCGGGCGGCAAGCGAAATGGCGTCGGCGCCGGTCGCTTCCGGCTCCGAGCGCTGCGCATTGATGATGCCGGCATAGGTCGGGTCGGTTTCGACCTTGCTGGCGATGCGGTTCATCATCGCCACCGCCTCGACCGGGTAGGCGCCGGCCGCGGATTCGGCCGAGAGCATGATGGCGTCGGCGCCTTCGAACACGGCGATCGAGACGTCCGACACCTCGGCGCGGGTCGGCACCGGCGCGGTGATCATCGATTCCAGCATCTGCGTGGCGATCACCACCGGCTTGCCGGCGCGGCGCGCGGCGCGGGTGATCTGCTTCTGGATGCCGGGCACGGCTTCGAGCGGCATTTCGACGCCGAGATCGCCGCGGGCAACCATCAGTGCGTCCGAAAGTTCGATGATCTCGGCCAGCCTGGCGACGGCTTGCGGCTTTTCGATCTTGGCCATGATCAGCGCCCGGCCGCGCGCGATCTTGCGCGCTTCCGCCAGATCCTCCGGCCGCTGCACGAACGACAGCGCCACCCAGTCGACGCCGGTGGCCAGCACAGCATCCAGATCGCTGCGGTCCTTTTCGGTCAGCGCGCCGACCGGCAGGTCGGTGTCGGGCAGGCTGACGCCCTTCTTGTCGGAGATGCTGGTGCCGGCGACGACGGTGCAGACGATCGCCTGTCCGTCGCTCTCCACCGCCTTCAGCTCGAGCTTGCCGTCGTCGATCAAAAGACGGTGGCCGGCCTCGACCGATCTCAGGATTTCCGGATGGGGCAGATAGACCCTGGTCGAGTTGCCGGGCTCGGGATTGTCGTCGAGCGTGAAGGTCTGGCCGAGTGTCAGCGTCTCCTTGCCGTTGGCAAACTTGCCGACCCGAAGCTTGGGTCCCTGCAGGTCGGCGAGAATGCCGATCGGCCGGCCGACCGCTTTCTCGACGGTGCGGATGCGACCGACAAGTGTGCGCATCAACTCATGATCGGTGTGGCTCATATTGATGCGAAACACGTCGGCGCCGGCTTCGAAAAGCTTCTTCAGCATGTCCTCGGAGGAGGAGGCCGGACCGATGGTGGCGAGTATCTTGACCTTGCGGCTGCGTCTCATTGACTGTTTGTTCCCGGGGCGGCTGGAACGCCCCCCGTTGCGGGGTCATCGGTCAGCTGGACCATCCAGCTTGCCTGCTCGCCCGTGTCATATTCCTGGAATCCGGCGCGCTGGAAGCCCCGGGCGACGCAATCGCTAACGCCGGCGATCTTGAACTCTTTTTCGGCCACGCACATGTTGATCGGACCATCCCAGCGCCCGCCGCGCTCGGCGTCTTCTGCATAAAGATAGTAAAATCTTGATGACAGCGGCCCTTCGATCAACGTCTTGCAGCTCGATCCCTCGATGTGCCACCAGCCTTCGGTGATCCAGCCGGCCTTGGCGCGATAGCCGATGCCGACGCCGACCAGGTTCTGGGTGGCGTTGCAGACACGGAAATCGGCGCGCGCCGGCGAGGCAGCAACCATCGCGGCGAGGCCCACAGCGAAGGTCAGGAACGGCATGGCGAAGGCATAGCGCACACGCGGCCTGCCGGCGGAACCCATCCTGAAACCTCTCAAGAACCACATTTGCATCTCTCAACGCCCCTTTTCGGAAAAGTCCGGGCGCATGTCAACGCGCCCTTTTGCTCAATTCCAATCGATTTAGAAAGGCCTCTAGCGCACGGTCAGTCGCCTTCTGCCAGATTTCCGCAGAAACCGTGGCCAAACGACGGCATTGCGTAATCGTCCCCTTCGTGGAATGAGGATACCATCCTCCCCCGAAGCCAGCGAACAGACCATTTCCCGCCGATGACCCGATCCACAGTTTTCGCGCCTTTCGACGTCGTCGAAGGCGATCGCAAGCGAGGCATTGTGCTCCTGGCCGATCACGCCCGTCGCGACCTGCCGGAAGAGTATGGCAGCCTCGGCCTGCCGGCGGCGGACTTCGACCGCCATATCGCTTACGACATCGGTGTCGAGACGGTGACGCGCGAACTGGCCGCTTTGCTCGGCGTGCCGGCGGTACTCGCCAATTTTTCGCGGCTTCTGATCGATCCCAATCGCGGCGAAGACGATCCGACATTGATCCGCCAACTCTATGACGGCACCGTCATTTCGGGGAATTATCCACTTACCTTGAAAGAACGTGAAAGGCGGCTCGACCGCTTCTATCGACCCTATCACGATGCGGTCGGCGCCATGATCGCCTCGGTGGCGCAGGCTTGCGCAAACGCCCCCTTTATCCTTTCGGTGCATTCCTTCACCCCGTTCATGCAGGGGTTCGTGCGCTCTTGGCATGTTGGCATCTTGTGGGATCGCGACGACCGGGTGGCGCGGCCGCTGATCGACATGCTTGCGAAGGACAAAAGCCTTATCGTCGGCGACAACGAGCCCTATGACGGCGCATTGCGTGGCGACACCATGTTCAGACATGCCATCGTCAACGGATTTGCCCATGCGCTGATCGAAATCCGTCAGGACCTGATCGCCGATCGGCAGGATGCGGTCGCCTGGGCCGAACGGCTGGCGCCGATCGTTGACGCGCTCAACCGCCGTCCCGATATACATCAGGTCACACGATTCGGCTCGCGCACCGGGCCGCTCTAAGCAGGCCCAAGGAGGCCAAGAACACATGACCGAACTCAGCGACGAGCAGAAACGCGATTTCGAAGCCGCCGCCTTCCGCCGGCTGGTCGCGCATCTGCGTGAACGCACTGACGTGCAGAACATCGACCTGATGAATCTCGCCGGCTTCTGCCGCAACTGCCTGTCCAACTGGTATCGCGACGCCGCCGAGGCCGAGGGTGTCGATCTCAGCAAGGACCAGTCGCGCGAGATCATCTACGGCATGCGCTATGCCGAATGGCAGGCGCTCAACCAGACCGACGCCTCCAATGCCAAGAAGGCCGAGTTCGAGGCAAGACGCCCCAGGGATCACTGAGACCACGATCCCAAAAAGTGGAAACCGGTTTTCGGACAAGATCGTGGTCGAACAAAGCCCGACCAGATCGGCTTCATCAACCTGGGTGCAAGCGAGCCGTTTGGCCCAAGCACTTTTCAAGAACCAGCGCTTGACTGCAAATTGAATCGATCTAATTTGCGGCGCGAAACTATTTTTCGCATCGGATTCTACACGATGGACACGCTAAACCGCATGCCGGCCGCCATTCGTGGACGATGGGCCGTGGCGGCCATCTTCCTGGCCAATGGCTTTCTGACCGGCGCCTGGGCGCCGCAGATCCCGGTGGTGCTGACCCGGCTGGATATCAGCAAGTTCACGCTTGGCCTGCTGATCCTGCTGTTCGGCGCCGGCGCGGTCACAGCGATGACCTGGTGCGGCCACCTGATCTCCAGGCATGGGTCGCGCAGCGTGCTGCGCTGGTTCGGCCTCATCGGCAGCTTCGGCCTGCTGGTTGTGGCGCTGGCTCCCAACGTGCCGCTGGCGGCCATCGCCATGTTCATCTTCGGCGGGTCGATCGGCGGCATGGATGTCGCCATGAACGCCAATGCGGTGACGGTGGAACGGCGCTTGTCCCGGGCCATCATGTCGTCCTCGCACGGCTTCTGGAGCCTTGGCGGTTTCGCCGGCGGCGCTCTCGGTGGCCTCGCCATCCAGAATTACGGTCATCTCGCCCATGCGACGGTGGTGACGGCGCTCGCTTTCGCCGTGATTGCAGTGGCAGTCCGCTACCTGATCGCCGAGGACAAGCCGCCCCAAGCGTCCTCGGGGGTAATCGGGCATCGCAAATTTGCGCTGCCTGGAAATCCGCTGGTCTATCTGGTTGGGCTGATGGCGCTGATGACGATGATCTCCGAGGGTGCGGTGCTCGACTGGGCAGCGCTTTACCTGCAACAGGAACTCGGCACCGACCTCGCCGTAGCTGGTTTGGCCTACGCCGCTTTTTCCGGCGTCATGGCCGTCATGCGCTTCGTTGGCGACGGCGTCCGTAACCGTTTCGGTGCCGTGACGACACTGCGCGTCTCGGCGCTTGTCGCCGCTGCCGGCATGCTGGTGGCGGGTCTGGCGCCCTCGCCCTGGCTCGCCATCTCAGCTTTTGCCTTTTGCGGCTTCGGCATCGCCAATATGGTGCCGATCCTGTTTTCGGCCGGCGGCAACCAGGAAGGCATGTCGTCCGGCACCGGCATGAGCGTCGTCACCACAATGGGCTATTCCGGCATTCTGGTGGCGCCGTCGGCAATCGGCTTCATCGCCGAGCATTCAAGCTTCGGTCCGATCTTCGTCGCTTTGTCGGGACTGCTGGTCGTCGTATTCTTGATGGCCGGGCTCGCTCACCGCGCCGAATTCGCGCCTGACGCGGCCCCGGCCGAATAGCGCTTCAACTCCTCGTAGAGGAAATCCGCGACACGGCGGATGCGCACGCTGGTGCGAACCTCGCGGCGCATGGCCGAGAGTTGTCGCGATCGCAAAGGACCATGCGCAAAATCAAATGCTACAGCGCTGTGAGTCCAAAAGGACGCGCAGCGCTGTAGCATTCGTGCACACCAAACTCCGGGTCAAATCCTGCCCATCAGCAGCAACACCAGCAGCACGATCAGGATGACGCCGACGATGCCGGAGGGACCATAACCCCAGGAACGCGAATGAGGCCATGCCGGTACCGCGCCGATCAGAATGAGGATCAGAATGATGATGAGAATGGTGCTGAGCGTCATGAGAAACTCCCCGCTTTGAGGCATTCCATGACAGGACAATGCAAAAGGCCGCTGGGTTGTTCCCGGCGGCCTTTTCTACCTGGGCTGAAGGGAGCGACCTATTCGGCGGCCTTCGGGAAGTCGATCGCCGGCTTGTCGAGCAAGCCCGGCCCTGCGGAGGTCTCCATTGTCGCATCGGCTGGCGTCCCGCGCCGGAACACCCGACGGAAGAATGCATAGAAGCGGCTGTTCTTGCTGCGCGTGAACACCATCAGCATCGACGGTGTCACCACCAGAGTCAGCAAGGTGGCGAAGGACAGGCCGAAGACGATCGCCGAGGATAGTGAAATCCACCATTGCGTCGACGGCGCGTTGATCGTCGTCTCGTGATGGAAGATTTCGAGACCGAGGCCGAAAGCGATCGGCAGCACGCCGAGGATCGCCGACACCGCCGTCAGCACCACCGGGCGGGCACGTTCGCGGCAAGTCTGCAGCACCGCGTCCATCTTGTCCCAGCCCTCTTCGCGCAGCCGGTCGTAGGTGTCGATCAGCACGATGTTGTTGTTCACCACCACGCCGGCCAGCGCGATGACGCCGATGCCCGACATGACGATGCCGAACGCCTCTCCAGTCAACAGCAATCCCAGGAACACGCCGACGGTCGCCATGACCACGCAGGACAGCACCAGCCAGACGCTGGTGAACTTGTTGAACTGCATCAGAAGCACCAGGAAGATCAGGAAGATCGCCGCGCCAAAGGCCTTGCTGAGGAAAGCGCTGGCCTCGGCGCTGTCCTCGTTCGAGCCGGCAAGCTTCCAGCGTATGCCGCTGCCGAGATCCACTTCGGCGACAGCCTGGCTGACCTGCTGCTGGACAGAAGCGACCTGCTCGCCGGCGGCGACATTGGCCTGGACGACCACGGTGCGCGCGCCATCGATGCGGTTGAGGATGCCGACGGTCGGCTCGGGCTTGCGCACGACGAAATTCGAGATCGGCACCGACCCTTGCGACGTCTGCACCCTGAGGTCGTCGAGTGTCGACAGCGTGCGCCGGTCCTCGGGCAGGCGCAGCCTGATGTCGACGGCGTCGTCCGCACCGGCCGGCCGGTATTCGCTGAGTTTCAGCCCGTTCGTCACCAGTTGCACAACCGTGCCGACCGAGGTCGGGCTGATGCCGTATTGCGCCGCCTTGGCGCGATCGACGTCGAGCGCCCAGTCTACGCCGGGTGGCGGCAGGCCGTCGGAAATATCGATGACACCGGGCACCTTGGCAATGCGCGCGGCGACGGCGCGCGCCTTGTCGTCGAGGCCTTTCGGGTCGACGGCTGACAGCCTGATCTGGATCGGCTTGCCGGTGGGCGGGCCGGCCTCGGGCACGCGAACCTCAACGTCGACGCCGGGAATGCCGGCCATGACGCCGCGCAGTTCGTCCAGGATGGCGTTCGCCGATTTGCGCTCGCGCCAGTCGACGAA
>NZ_JBVVQJ010000007.1:0-228988 GCF_055811475.1 Mesorhizobium sp. WSM4829
GCTCAACGCAGGCGCAACGACCGGTTCTTGATCTCTACCTTATCCGCGGGCGCCCATCCCGCGCAGCGGGTTCGTTCGTCGGCCCAATTGCGGTCATCCGCGAGTATGCATCTGGCTGACTGGTATTGGCGCAACGAGCGGGTGCCGAACGCGAACCTTCCACCCTGTTGCGACCTGCGCTGGTACGGGTCGGGATCTTCGAGCCGGGGGAAATATCTCATCTCCCCGATTGATCGGATGGCCATCATAGAGCACCTACAATTGCGATCCCGCCAGCAGCGCCACCGCTGACGCGGGCGCCACGCTGCTGGCTTCGCTGCGAACGGTGTCATCTGCGGGGATGATTTCGGCGAAATCGACGAAGCGGCGTTCCATGCGTTTGGCCAGCCGCCTGATCTGCCAGCGGCCGGTTCCGGCGCCGATGATCGGCGCATCCCGTGCAACGGACCCGGCAACCAGGGACCCGGCAACCAGGGACGCTGCGTCGTGGATCTTGCGCAATTGCTGTTCGCTGAACCAGCGTGCGATTTCATGCCATTCCGGCAGGGTCAGCTCGGTGGCGTCGCGCCCGATCATGCGCGCCAACCGCGCGATCGAGCCATCGATCGTCTTTTCCTTGCCGTCGGCGGAAGCGTGCCTGTCGTCCTTTTCATCGAGCACCCCCAGGATCCGGTGCGCATCGGCGATCGAGGCGAAATACTCGTTCATCAGCGGTGTCAGCCTGCCGCGGACGGGGGCCGACGAGGCGACACCGAACAGGAACGTCCTGGTGAAGCCGGTATAGACCAGTTCGCCGCTCAGCAGCCGCCCGGCATCGGTATAGCCGTCATTGGCGACGGCGCCATTTCTAATGGCGATAATGTCGGTGGTGGTCGAGCCCATGTCGACGAACAGGGCATCGCCGGCGAGCTTTGCCACCAACGACGCTGTCGCATGCCAGTTGGCGGAGGCGACATCGGCGCTCAGCCGCGCTGCCTGCTCGACCCCGACAAAGCCGGACGGCCCGGCATAGATCAAGTTTTCGCCTGCCACCCGCGCTTAAATCTCATCCCGCCGGGCCGCGCCGCGGGCGGCGCGGGACGGAAAGATATCAGCCAGTTCGCCGGTCATGGTGAATGCGTTGAGATCGGCGCCCGCATAGACCGGAGCCGTTTCCTCGAATGCCGAGGTCAGGGTATGGAGCCCTAGCCAAAGCGGCGTGGCGATCGTTACAGCCTCGACGATGCGGCCGTCTTGCGCGCGCGTCACCTTCAGATGGGCGCCGCCAATATCGAAGCCGGCAACGATGCTCTTTCTTTTTTCCACGCTTCAAGCTTTCATTAGAGTTGGTCAGGGGCAGTTGGTCAGCGAGAAAAAGAGCGTTGCGTATCATTCCGGTTCTCGACCTGAAAGGCGGCGAGGTGGTGCGCGCCCAGCAAGGAAAACGCGATCGCTACAGGCCGATCGTCACGCCGCTCAGCCAAACTTCCGATGTCGTTGCGGTCGCTGAGGGCCTGCGCCGGCTTTACCCTTTTCCGACTTTTTATATCGCCGATCTCGATGCCATCGAAGGCGGAACGCCAAACAGTGCCGCGCTTGCCCGGCTGGAGGCGATGGGGGAGCCGCCGGAGCTTTGGGTCGATGCCGGCATCGCCGACGAGAAAACACTTTCGGCAGCACTTGCCGAACCCTGGCTTTGCCCGGTGCTGGGTTCCGAATCGCAGCAGGACGACGCGCTGTTGCGGCGTTTTTGCGATCATCCGGACCTTATCCTGTCGCTGGATTTCTTCGACGACGGGTTTCGCGGTCCGGCATCATTTCTCGACGCGCCGGCGCTTTGGCCGCAAAAATTGATCGTCATGACATTGGCCAAGGTCGGTTCCGCCTCCGGTCCCGATTTCACGCGGCTCGAGGCGATCAAGGCGAAGGCTGGAAGCCGCTCCGTCATCGCGGCCGGCGGGGTGCGCAACGCGGCCGACATTCGCGCCCTTTCATCGCTCGGTATCGCCGCGGCGCTGGTTGCGACCTCGCTGCATGACGGCACGCTCACGTCGGGGCACCTCGCAACGCTTGGCACCTGACATTCGCGGTAACCTCGAACTTCGGTCTCGGAAACCGTGCCTTGGATCTAGAGCGGCGAACTCTCAACTCGATCGTCTCGCCGCTCTATCTCTTTGCTGGAGCATCGGATTTCCCAAAACCGGTTCCCAACCCTCGGGTCAATTCCGAGGGCAGGTTTTGGGGTCCGATGCTCTAAAGGCCCAGAAGCTTTTTCAGGCGACGCAACAGACCATCCGGCTCCGCGGAGGGTTTTGCCTGTGCGGGGCTGTCTCTTGTCTAAGCCGCGAACGGATGCTTCACTTGGTCCCGCTTATCCGTGGCTTCGGCGGCCGTCGGCGTTCCTGCAACGGCGCGTTGGATGGCTTCCTTCGTCGCTTCGTAATTGTACTTCTGGATCTTGGCGTCGTCGGCGGCGTCCCAATGGATGAAAACGCCGACGCAGATGAACAGGTCGTCCGCCTCATTGGCAGGAATGGTCCCATCGGCGACGCTGTCCTGCACGGCCTTGGCGACTGCATGCTGGGCCGGGCCGAACATCTGCACCGCCTGCTTGGCGCCCTTGATCGTGACCTTGTTGAACATCACGGTGTTGGGCTTGCACTGAAGATTGGGCGCGATCACCGCCAAAAGGGAGGTAAAGCCGTCCTTGTTGTTGGTCAGCGCGTTGCAAAATGCTGTTTCGACTGCGCTCCCCCGCGGGCCGATGAGCAGGTCGACATGCGCCACTTCGTTGCCGTCTCCTACCAGCGATTCACCGACCATTACTTTCGAGATCTTTGCCATGCCAATTCTCCTCCAAGACACAGTTATGGTGTCCAAAGACGCCGCAAACCGAGCGAGCGCTCGATGGACAGCTATCCTTGTTGGCAGCGCCCGGAGACCCGGACCGGTTGGCTGGATAGCCGCGGAAGCCCAGCTTCCGCTCCTGAAAGTCAACCACCAACGTTGCGATTATGCAAGCTGAACGCCGAGGGTGTGGACTAAAAGAGTAGCCACGGTCAGGTCGGCCGAGGTGCCGGGATTGACCTTGTCCGCCTTCAGCCGGCGGTCCAACACCATGAGCAGACGAATGCGTGACGTCTCGTCGTCGCTGGCATGCAGCGCCGCTTCAACGGCAAGGGCTTCTTGCCGCGCCTGATTTGCAACTTCAGCACCATGGTTGCGCACCACATGACTGTCCGGGAAGCCGGCGAGAAACGCCATATAGGCGAACACCGTCGGCCACATGCCTACTTCGCCGCGCGCCAAGGCGGCTTGCAGAGCCGCAAGCCCGGCGCCGAACACGTCGCCGAAACCGGTAACATACTGGCGGGCGATCATGTCGCGGTCGGCCGCCTCGCGCATGGCTTCGAGCAGATGAACTTTTGGCTCCTGCCGCACATCGTTCGCCGCCTCTCCGAGGCCGCCCGGGGCGGCGGCGACGATTGCTTCGAACACCGCCCTGGTATCGTCGATGCTCATCGCGCGCAGCACCGCGTCGAGATTATCGCGGAGTCGATTGTCAGGCAGTCGATTGTCGGGCAGTTGGGCGCCCGCCCTTTCGGCGGCGCATAGCAGGGGCCCTGCCAGAAGGATAATACCGAGATTGGTATTGGTCTGGACCGCCAGGCGTGTCGCGCGGACCGCTTCCAGCATGCGCCGTCCGACCGGCAGGCGCGGATCGGTCAGCGGGACGGACGAGACCTCGGCGCTGGTCATGAACTGGGCAGCGGACATGCCGTGCCCGTCGGCGAACAGATGGACGTTGCCCGGTTTCAGCGCCTCGATCTCCATCCGGCAGGCATCCTTGTAGGCAGCCCGGAGGTGTTCTCGCGAAAGCGCCATGCCGTCGGTCACGAATTCGCCGGCGCGGTGAGGCGGTAGGGTCGCGCCGCCGCCGCCTCTGGGTGATCAGCTGGGCGATCAGCCAGGAATTTCAGCAGGGCGTCGGCAATCGCATCGGCGATGTTGACCGCGACCACCGATTGAAGCCCGGACCAGGCGGGCATGCTGTTGACCTCCAGCACCAACAGCTTGCCGTCTGCCGCCGGCACGATATCGACGCCGGCGAAATCCGCTGAGATAGCGGCGGCGGCGGCCCGTGCCAGCGCCGCCAGTTCGGTTTCGCCATGCCGGGAAAGCTGCCCCGAGACTTGTTCGGGCACGGCCCCGCGATTGACGTTGGTGATCCAGTCGTCGCCACGGCGGCTCATCATCGCCAAAACCTCGCCGGCGCAGACGAAAACGCGAAAATCGCGGAAAGGAGGGCCAGGACGCGGCACGTAATGCTGGAGATAGTAGACGCCGTTCACCTCGTCCTCGGCGGGGAGGTCGGACAGTGTTTCGATCAGCCGGATGCCGCGGCCCTGGGCGCCGAAAAGCGGTTTTAGCACCAGAGGCGTGAACGGCAGTTCGCGTCTGGCGACCGTTTCGGCCATGGCAAGACCCTCGACCGCGAATGTCGGCGGCGTCGGCAGGCCGGCATTCTTCAGCAGGAAGGTCGTCATCGACTTGTCGACGCAGCGTTCTATCGCCTGCGCGGAATTCCACACCGGAATGGAAAGCTTGCCGAATGCGTGCAGCACGCCGAGACGCCGGGTGACCGCTTCGAACGATCCGGCGGCGATCGAACGGACAAGCACGGCGTCGGGCAGCGCGCCGTCGAAGCCGGGGATCGACAGTCCGCTCGGGCTGCCGGTGTCGAACGCGATTGCCGCCAGCGGCACGGTCGCGACCACGGCGCCGCGCCGCTCCAGCCTTGCCGCCAGGCCCTTGGAGCGGGCGTCCGAGACGTCGCTGACGATCAGGATGCGGGGGATCATGCCAGGCCTTGGATACCGGTATACGGAAAGCCGGAACGAGCGGCCCGGCAGGCGGATGACAGACCAATCCATTGCAGCGTCATGGTCTAGCCGAGGCTCCGTTCGAGCATCTGCAGGTCACGCTCGCCGGCGCGGAACGTATCGCCGGTCTCGATCGCCGTGACGATCACTTCGGCCGGGCTGAACAGCAGCGGATCGATGGCATAGAAATCTCCCTTGAACCGCTTGAAGACCTCGGCGAAGGGGTGGCCGTGGTCGCGGGAGGCGCGGCTCGGTAGTCGCTCAGCGAGCTCGCTGGCGTCTTTCGCCGAGCCTTTTACGAACAGCTGGACGCTGCCGCCATAGATGATGGCGTCGTTGGTCCTGCCCATCGCGGTCAGGAAATCCGGATGCGGGGCGGGGATGGGCGCCGTGCCGATGCCGTCGACAACGTTGTCCAGCGGAAACTTGAGATCGTTGGTCTTGTGCAGGGCGACCTCGAGCGCGCGCGCAACGATCTGCACGCCGCCCGCCAGGCTTTGTGTCGGCGCATAGAGGAAGGTGAGCTTTTCGGTTGGCAATCCCGTTGCCCTGCCGACCTTCTCGACGATCGCCTGGGGCGGCGGTTTGGCGGTCTCCAGGATCAGCACGGCGGACGACGCAGTATCGCGATAGGAGAGTGTTTCGAACAGCGGCTCGACCCGGGCGAGCGCCCGTGCCGGTCCCGATCCCATGGCGAAATAATCCTGGCTCGACAGGTTCCAGCCCGCATACTGGCTGCCCAGGCAGGCGAGCACCGGCTGCGACGACCGCACTTCGATGGTGAACGGCCATTTTGGCGACGCACGGTCCATGCACACCGAAATGCTGCCGAGGCCGCCCATCGCGGCTTCCGCCATGCGCAGCCCGGCCTCGACGCCGCCGGCGGCCTTGGCGCCGGCGTCGATCAGGCGCTCGCCCAAAGGCCCGGTGGAAACGCCGATACGCAGGCGTTCGGCGTCGCCGATCATGCCGTCGATGATGCGCTGCGCATTGTCGTTGAGGAATGCCGAACCGTCTTTCATGTCCGGTCTCCTTCCCATTGGTGTTGCAATCGGCTGGCTTGTCCCTTGATCAGCCGCCTGGTCAGATCGGCGCTCGGACCGCGCGCGAAGATGGTGCAGACCGGATCGCCGGCGATCAGCCGGGTGCCGGGCGACTGATGGTCGGCAGTCCATTCAGGCCAGGCAATCGATGGAAAGCGGGCGATCGGCGCCGCCGCATAGGTCACCATCGACGCCATCGAATCGACGAAGCGCGGCAGGCGGTATTTCTTGCCCGCCGCGGCGCGCAGATGCGCTTCGATCAGTGGCGCGTCGGCATCGTCGAAAATGTCGAGCGTGGCGCCGGGCCGCGGATTGATCTCGATGAGCTTGTAGCCATCCGGCCCGCGAATGAGATCGGCGCTGCACAATCCAACCAGGCCGGCGCGACGCGCCAGACCTGAAAGCCAGCCGCGGATCGTCGCCGCCCGTCTGCGATCGAAGCGCCTCAACCGCACGGCGCCGCCATAGCGATAGGGCGCTGCCGGGGCAGGCGACGCCCATTGTTGGCTGAAGCCGACGATGTCAGCGCTTTGGCCGTCGCCGACGAACAGGGCCGAGATGCTGCGACCGGCAACGAAACGCTGAAAATAGCGGCCGCCAGGAGCCTGACACTGTAATATCGGGGGTTCTCCAGCGGCCCGTCTGATATGCGCGCCGCCGGCGCCGCCTGCGGTCTTGACCACCCAGTTCTCCGGATCGGGCGGCGGGTCCCATCGGAATTCCGGATGCGGAATGCCGAGTTCGGCGCAATCGGCGGCCAGCAATTGCGGGTCCTTGATCCTGCGGATTGCGGCGCCGCTGTTGCCGGCGACCGGAAAATGGCGCGCGATCTCGTCGACGGTCTCGGTCATCCGCTCGAAGCCCGAGCCCAGGACAATGGCGACCGGCTGGTCGTCTCCGGCCAGTTGCCGAAGCGTCTCGATGATGCGCAGGCCGTCGATGCCGCCTTGCAGGTCGCCCGGCAGCATCGTCGCGCGCTCGGCAAGCGCGACCGTGTCGGTATCGCAAAAGAAATCGGCGACCAGCGGACGATAGCCGGCGCGGCGCGCAGCGGCAGCCAGCGCCCGGCCTGAAATCGCCGCGATCAGCACAGATCCGGCGTTATTTGGCAATCTCGCGTGCAAGGGAAAATGCTTCCTGGAAATCGAGCGTGATGGTTTTTTCGGATTCGATCATTCTTTTGAAGAGGCCGAATTCGACCTTGTATTTCACGTTGCCGATGGCGAGCGGACCAATGCCGACAGCTTTTGCCGCTTCGAGCGGATCGCCATTGGCATTGACGGCCACGCCTTCGATGCCGGCTGGCGGGACCGCATTGACGTCGGCGGCAATGAGCAGGCCGTCGCCTTTCAATTGGGCTTTTGAGACCACCTGGACGCCGGCCTTGGCGCACGCCAGGATCACCTGGCTCGCCTCTACCAGCTTCGTCTTGCGGGCGTCGCTCGATCCGTCGGCCGCATCGACGGCGACGTTGAACCGGCTTTTGATCTCGGCCGCGATCTGCTTGACCCTTTCGATGCCGTCATGGCCGACCAGCGTCACCCTCGCGCCTTCCCTGGCGGCGATCACGGCGGTGCAGAAGCCGACGACGCCGGTGGCGCCGAAAACAGCGATCCTGGTGTCTTTCAGCCCGCGCTCGAATTTCTTCTCCAGCGCTTTTTCGACTTTGGCCACCATCGCCGCGGCCGTGGTGAACGAGCCGGCCGGATCGGCGAATACCGAAACCTGGAAAGGCGGCACCATCGCCTTTCGCGCTGCGTCGAACATGTCGAGCGCCAGCGAGGCATCCTTGCCGGCGATAAAAATGCCGGTATCGACGCCCGCATCGGGCGGGCGCGAGAAGATCGCGTCCTGCACGAGGCCTGTCACCTCTCCCAGGCTTACATCGACATAGGGGACGACGGCGTCGAAGCCTGCATCGAGAGCCATATTCACGTCGAAAGGGCTCATATGCTTCAACGGCGTCAGCATGTGCAGGATATGTTTGCGGGCCATTTCTCGCCTTTCTTTTTGAACCTGATCGTGTTGCCCAGCCGTCAGCTGCCGACGAGATCCAGTCTGGTCGAACTGATCTTCGCGCCGGAATTCCTGCCCTTGACGATCCTGATCTCGACGCCGTCTTCAACTGCCTGCTGAACCGCATTGACGAAGCTGACTGCAGCGTCTTGCGATGAGGCGAAGACAAACCCTGTCGGCCCCCACGAACTCTGGCCGATGCCGACGGCGCCTGCTTCGTTGAGAGCGTGGGCCACGCTCTCGACCCGCCTGGAGGTGAACACGCCGCCTTGCGCCGGGGCGAAATGGGTGCCGATCAGCATCTGGATCGCGGCGACGGCGGCGCCGAAGGCTGGCAGGTCGTGCTCGACAAGAGCCGGCATGATGCCCATCAGCACCCTCCGGCAGATCTCACCGCTGCCGGATGCCGGGAAGGGCGGCAGCGAACGAAACGCCGCGATCTCGGCATCGCCATGCAGTCCATGCCCGCCATGGTCGAGGATCAGGATGACGCGCCACTCTTCCGGGAACGGCAGTCGCGCCACGACCGGCGGCGGCCTGCCGCTGTCGTCCTTGCCGGCGTCGACAATGACGCCACCGCTTTCGAAGCTGGCGATGCCGATGCCGGATCGTCCGCCGCGATCGAGCAGGGTCGCATCGCTGTCTGTATCGAGAGGCAGTTTGTGGAGCGTGCGCAGCGCCGCGGCGACGGCAAGGGCGATCTGCGTGCCGGAGCCCAGGCCGGCATGGCTGGGGATCGACTGTTCGACCACCAGACGGTGCTGACCGCGAATGCCGAGATGGCTGCAGAGCGTCGACAGATGTTCGCCGGCGCGACGGCTCTCGGCGCCTTCGACGATGGTCTCGCTGGACCGTGACAGGGTGACGATGGTTTCGGGTTCGCTCAGCGGCAGCCCGACGCTGCCAAAGCGACGCCCGGTATCGCCGTTGAGATCGAGGAAGCCAAGATGCAGGCGGGCGGGCACTCGTATGGTAACAGAATTCGACATCTACCCCCCGATGGGTGCATCATAGACGCATCATGGAAGTTTAGGTGCCCGTCGCCATGATAGCTGTTTTCATCGAAGGGGCAAGCCGCAGAGAGTGCATTCGTTTTATCTTCTTTTTGGCCCCGGCGCGAGAACGGACCGGGCAATTCGCGGAGGTCGAGATGAACGAGACGCCCAAGGAAAAGGTCTATTCGGAAGCCGAGATTGCCGACCGGCTCGAGAAGGAACTGCCGAAATGGTATTACGAGAACGGCTGGATCCGGCGCAAATACAAGACCCACAGCTGGAAATCGACACTGATGGTCATCAACACGGTCGGCCATCTCGCCGAGGCGGCATGGCACCACCCCGACATCACGGCTTCCTATGCCTGGGTCGAGGTGCGCCTGATGAACCATGCAGCCAAGGGCATCACTGACAAAGACTTCGAGCTGGCCAAAAAGATCGAGGAGGTCGTCCAGTGGCAGCCGGCCCGGGAAGGCGGCGCGCTGGAAGGCACTCCGCCGACCGATCAGCGCTTCGCTTACATCAAATATGATTAAGCGCGGTCGGAATTTGTTGATGGCGTAGGAAAACATTCGCTAATCTGCTGACAGGCGGGGTTCACGGCCAATCCAGTTTCGTCTAGGATTGGGCCGGCACCAGAAAGTAGCGTAGTGAATGGCGGTTGCTTGGATCGGCAACCGGGAAACGCTGGTCGAGCGCGCGGCCGCACATGCCGCCGCGCTGTTGGGGTCAAGCCGGTGCCCGGTTTTCAGCCTGGATACGGATATACACGGCACCAGGGCGGCGATCGCGCTGGCTGAGCGGGTTGGCGCGGCATATGATCATGCCGATGGCGCGGCGGTTTCCCGGGAGGCCGCGCTCTTTACCGACAAGGGCGCGATGACCGTCGCGCCCGGCGAGACGCGCCGGCGCGCCGATGTCGTGGTGATCGTCGGCGAACTCCCGCAGATCCATCATCAATTTGTCGGCGAGCTTGCCGAGACGGTTCCCGATCTCTCGGCCCCCGATCTCTCGGCCAAGAATCAGCGCGAAATCTTTCTCGTCGGGTCTAATAAAAAGTCTGCGCCGCGGTTGAGCAACGGGCGGACGGCGACGCTGCTGTCCTGCGGCGAGGCAGGCCTCGGCGCGACGCTGGCGGCACTGAGGGCGCAGTGCAGGGGGCGCCAGACATCGCAGCCTGTGTCGAATTTCGACGATTTCGCCAAAGCCCTGGAGGCTGCTCATTTTCCCGTCTTCCTGTTTTCAGGCGACGCAACAGACGGGCTGGCGCTGGAGATGCTGCAAGGGCTGATCACCGATCTCAACCGCAAATCACGCGCATCCGGCCTGCATCTGCCGGCGAGCGAGAACGGATGGGGAAGCGCGCTCGTCTCGACCTGGATGACCGGTTTTCCGCTGCGCACCGGCTTTGCGCGCGGCTTCCCGGAGTTCGATCCCTGGCGTTACGATGTCGCGCGCATGATCGCTGCCGGCGAAGCCGACCTGCACCTGCGGATCTCGTCCTCGATTGTCCAGCCGCAGAAGAAAAGGAACCGCATGGCGCTGATCGCCCTGGCGAAAACGCATGAGCCGGTCGCGGGTGCTGCGGTCACCATCGCCATCGGCGGAGCAGGCGTCGATCATCAGGCGGTGGTCTATTCCAGCCGCACCGGATCGCTGCGGTCGGTCGAGGCGCGATCGGCGTCGGAACTGCCCTCCGCTGCGACCGTTGTCCGGTTGGTTGCCAGTCATGTCTCCGCCGAGGCGGTGTTGCCATGCTGACGAAAATCGCCGGCGGCGACATCATCGATCCGGTCAACGGCCGTCTCGGCAAGGGCGACCTGTGGATCAGCGACGACAAGATCGCTGCGGCGCCGGCGGCGGGCGCTGCCGACCGGACCATCGACGCTGACGGCTGCATCGTCATGGCGGGCGCCATCGACATCCATTCCCACATCGGCGGCGGCAACGTGAATACGGCACGGCTGCTGTTGCCGGAGCAGCACGCCGCGCACCAGGCGCGGCCGGCGACGACGCCGCTCTCCAATGCCGGCTGGTCGACTTTCCAGACCGGCTGCCTCTACGCCAAGATGGGTTTCACCACGGTGGTCGAGCCGGCGATGTCGCCGGGAGCCGCGCTTCACACCCATCTCGAACTGGCCGACATCCCGATCATCGACAAGGCGACGCTCGCCATTCTCGGCAACGACGATTTCCTGCTGTCGATGATCCGCGACGACGCCTCCTCGCAAATGATCGAGGACTATGTCGCCTGGACGGTCGCCTCGACGCGGGCGCTCGGGGTCAAGGTGATCAATGCCGGCGCGGCGGCCGCCTTCAAGGAAAACGTCCGCACCTTCTCGCTGGACGACGTGGTGCCTTCCTATGGCGTCAGCTCGCGCAAGATCGTCAAGACGCTGCAGGCCGCCGTCGCCAGTCTCGGCGTCCCGCATCCGCTGCATGTCCATTGCAACAATCTGGGCAGCCCCGGATCGGCGGACACGGCGGCCGCGACGATCGCCGCGGCGGAAGGATTGCCGCTGCACCTCGCCCATCTCCAGTTCTATGGCTACGGCACGGAAGGCAAGCGCAGGTTTTCCTCGGCCGCGGCGCGGCTTGCCGAACTGGTCAACGCGACGCCGGAAGTCACCATCGATATCGGCCAGGTGATGTTCGGCCAGACGGTCACCATCTCCTCCGACGTCATGCGGCAGTTTTCGGCGCGTGGCAGTGCGCAGCCGAAGAAATCCGTCATTCATGACGGCGACGGCAATGGCGGCGGCATCGTGCCCTACCGCTATGGCAAGGATTTCTATGGCACGATGCAGTGGGCGATCGGGCTTGAGCTTTTTCTCCTGATCGACGATCCGTGGCGTGTCTTCTTCACCACCGATCATCCCAACGGCGCGCCCTTTACCGCCTATCCGGCCCTGTTCGAGTTGCTGATGAGCCGGGAAGCGCGCACCGAAATGATCGCCGGACTTTCACCTTCCGCCATGGCGCTCTCAACCCTTTCCGCAATCGACCGCGAATACACATTCGAGGAAATTGCCATCATGACGCGAGCGGCCCCGGCCAGGCTGCTCGGGCTGACGGACCGCGGCCATCTCGGCGCCGGCGCCACAGCCGACATCGCTGTCTACCGGAGGGGCGGGAGCATAGCGAAAATGCTGGGGCAGGCGGCGTATGTCTTCAAGGACGGCGATCTCGTCGTGCAGGACGGAGAGATCACCCACTACCGCTGGGGCAAGGCGCTCAGGCTCAATCCGTCGCCGGACAAGGCGATGCTGAGGCGCCTGGAAGACTATCACCAGCAGCGCTACGGCCTGTCGCTGGACTGGTTCGATTTCCCGGATTCGGCGGTCGCGCGCGAACAGCCATTCGGCGAGGTGGCATGCCGAACGTGAGCGTAAATGGCATAGTGATCGACGATACCTTTGCCGAGGCCTTCGGCATGCGCGCGACCGCCATCATCATCACCGCGCCGAACCGGAAATGGGCGCGCCAGGCGGCGATCACCATGACCGGCTTTGCCACCTCGGTGATCGGCTGCGGCTGCGAAGCGGCAATCGATGTCGAGCTGCCGCCATCGGCGACACCGGATGGCCGGCCCGGCTGCCGCGTGATGATCTTTGCGATGGGAACAGACGAGCTGCAGAAACAACTGCTCAATCGCGTCGGCCAGTGCGTCTTGACCTCGCCGGGTTCGGCCTGCTTCGCCGGACTGGAGGGCAGCGCCGCGTTGAAGCTCGGTTCGGCGCTGCGTTATTTCGGCGACGGCTGGCAGATCTCCAAGAAAATCGGCGGCAGGCATTTTTGGCGCGTTCCGGTCATGGACGGCGAATTCCTGTGCGAAGCAACGACCGGGCTGACCAAGGCTGCCGTCGGCGGCGGCAATTTCTTCGTCATGGCTGAAACCAGCGCCAGGGCCTTGCTCGCCGCCGAGGTCGCGGTTGCCGCGATCGGCCTGGTGCCGGGCGCGATCGTGCCGTTTCCGGGCGGCATCGCCCGTTCGGGTTCGAAGATCGGCGGAAAATACAAGGGCATGATCGCCTCGGCCAATGAAGCCTACGCACCGACACTGCGCGGTGTCGTCAGGAGTGAACTCGGTGCCGACATCAACGCCGTCCTGGAAATCGTCATCGACGGCGAGACCAACGATGCCGTTGCCGCGGCGATGAAGGCCGGCATCAAGGCCGTCATCGAGCTCGGGCCGAAGCGAGGCGCGGTTCGCATCAGCGCCGGCAATTACGGCGGCAAGCTCGGCAAGTTCATCTATTCGCTGAAGGATATGCTGCCGTGAAAGCGCTGACCTTCACCCTTGTCGCCGAGCCGCCCGAGCGCCTTGATCTGTCGCTGTTGACGGCGGAGCGGCTTGCCGGGATCGAAAGGCGCGATTTCGAAAAGATTCGGATCGGCATGTCGAAGCATGGATCGAAGGTCGGCGATATCTTTCGCGTCGCCGGCAACAACCTGCTGGACATCGTCTTCGAAGGCGGCAGCGCGCGCCTCGACCGCGTCGCGGAAGGCATGCGGGGCGGTTCGGTTCGCCTCGTCGGCAATGCCGGCGCCCAGGCCGGGCGCGCCATGCGCGGCGGCACGCTGACGATCGAAGGCAATGTGGGTCCACATGCCGGCTCCGGCATGCGCGGTGGCAGGCTTGAAATAACCGGCAATGCCGGCGACCACCTTGGTGCGCCGCTCGCCGGCGAACTGGCCGGCATGAATGGCGGCGTGCTGATCGTCAGGGGCAAAGCCGGCGCTTTTGCCGCCGACCGCATGCGGCGTGGCCTGATCGCGGTGCTGAAAGGCGCAGGCGACAATGCCGGCAGCCGCATGATCGCCGGCACGCTGGTGGTGGCCGGCGGCACCGGCGAGATGCCTGGCTATCTGATGCGTCGCGGTTCGATCCTGCTCGATCGCGCGCCGAAAAGCCTGTCGCCGAGTTTCGTCGAATGCGGCGCGCCGGAGAGCGTCTTCGCCGCCGTCATCGATCGCCATCTGATCGCCGAGGCTATCTTGAAACGGCCGCTGCTGGGCAACGCGCCGCAAAAATATGGCGGCGACAACGCGGTGCTTGGCATGGGTGAGGTTCTTTTCCCGCGCTGAGGCGTGCTGCTGACGGCATTGCCGTTAAGCCGGCTTGGCTGCGGGGAGGGTCAACGATCGTCGTTGGCAATCAGTTTCGTCAGGCAATCCCCCGCCTGGCTCCGGGGCATGCCGAGATCTCTGACACTGTCCATGTGGTTGCGGTTGGCTAGAACAAGCGACGTTACCGGCGAACCCTGCTGCAGCAGGTGCTCCTTGAATCGATCTGCCTGCTGATGGAAAGGCGGCGTCTCGTTGGCTCCGACCAGAACCATCGCCCTGGTTTGAGGATCATGCCGATAGGCAAGCGGTGTAAACCTGGCGACTTCCTCATCGGTGATTGCAATCTCGTTGGCGAGAAAGGAATTTTGGAGCGGTTTCAAATCGTAGAGCCCGCCGAGCAGAAGGGCGGCCCGCACATTCGAAGGGGTATCGTCGCTGTTGAACAGGAACGTTGAAAGATGTGCTCCGGCCGAATGGCCGCTGACGGTCAGGTTTGCCGGGTCTCCGCCATGGTCGGCGATATGGGCCAGAACCCACCGCTTGGCGCGGCGCACCTGGTCGACGATCGTCGCCATCCTGACCTTGGGCATCAGAGCATAGTCGACGATGACGGCAATCGCACCGGCCCGGGTAATCGTCGCCGCGACGTATGAGTAGTCGCGCTTGGAGAACATCCTCCAGTAGCCGCCATGGATAAACATGTGCACCGGCAGGCCGCTTCGTTTGCCCGGGGGAAAGAACAGGTCGATAGTATCGGTCTGATCCGGCCCATAGGCAATGTCCGCTGTCATCGGGATGGTTGCGCGAACGACCTCGCTGCGGTGAACGATGTCCTGGACGATTTGATCGAAATCGGCGACATGGTCGCGGATGCGGAACGGATCGTTTTGCACTCTTCCTCCGCTCAGATGCTGATGGCGAGGTATTTCGCCTCCATGAACTCGGCAATGCCGTGATGCTGGCCGCCCTCGCGGCCGAGGCCGCTCTGCTTGACCCCGCCGAACGGTGCTGCCGGATCGGACATCAAGCCGCGGTTGAGAGCGACCATCCCAGCTTCGATCCTGGATGCCACCCGCATTCCACGCGCAAGATCGCGCGTGTAGATGTAGGCGGCAAGACCGTATTCGGTGTTGTTGGCACGCGCGATGATTTCGGCTTCCGTTTCGAAGCTCGAGATCGGCGCCACCGGCCCAAAAATTTCCTCGTGCGCCATCTCCGCCTCGGCCGGGACGTCGCAGAGCACGGTCGGCGGATAATAGTATCCCGTTCCCGAGCCTGCCTTGCCTCCGCACAGCACCCGCGCGCCACGGGCGACGGCATCGTTGACCAGACGGTCGATCTTGTCGACGGCCTTCGTGGTGATCATCGGCCCGCACTCCGTGGCCGCGTCCGTGCCAGCGCCGATCTTGAGTGCCGACATCCGCCCGGCGAGGTTTTTGCAAAACGCATCGTAAACGCCGGACTGGACATAGATGCGGTTTGCAGCCGTGCAGGCCTCGCCGGCGTTGCGCATCTTCGCCACCATCGCCCCATCGACCGCCGCGTCGAGGTCCGCGTCATCGAACACAAGGAATGGCGCGTTGCCGCCAAGCTCCATCGAACACGAAACCACGTGCTTTGCGGCCTCGGCCAGCAGAACGCGCCCGACAGAAGTCGAGCCGGTGAAGGAGAGTTTGCGCACCCGCGGATCGGCCAGCATCGCGGCCGTCACCGGGCCGGGATTGGAGGTTGTCAGAACGTTGACAACCCCCGGTGGGACACCCGCTTCTTCATAGAGGGCGGCGAGCGCGTAGGCGGTGAGCGGGGTCTCGCTGGCCGGCTTCAAAATCACCGTGCACCCGGCAGCCAAAGCGGGCGCGATCTTGCGCGTCGCCATGGCGGCAGGAAAATTCCAGGGTGTGACAAGGACGCAGATGCCGATCGGCTCGTAGTCGACGACGATGCGGTTGGTGCCGGAAGGCGCCATCCCGAATTCGCCGGTGATGCGAACGGCTTCCTCGGCATTCCAGCGAAAGAATTCCGCGGCATAGGCGATCTCGCCACGCGCGTCCCGCAGTGCCTTGCCGTTTTCCAGCGAGATCAGGGTGGCCAGCGTCTCGCAACGCTGCGTCATCAGCTCGAAGCAACGCCTGAGGATTTCGGAACGCTTGCGGGGCGCCGTCGTGCGCCAGCCATCGGCGGCCTTGGCCGCAGCCTCGACGGCCGCCGCGGCATCTTCGATCGTCGCATCGGGAACCGCAGCGATCACCGCTTCCGTGGAAGGGTCGACAACCCCGATTTCCCTGCCGTCGGCGGATTGCCGCCATTGGCCGCCAATATACAAGCCGTGCGAGAATCTATGGAAGCCGGCAGTGTCCTGCTCGTCCTCCAGCAGCTGATGAGATATGTTCATGGCCTGCTCCTCGGTTGCTCACATGACACAGGCGGCGAGGTCGCCATCATAGGCGGCCTGGATCAGGCGCCGCATGGCTGCCAGATCGAATGGACGCGGATTGTTCTTGATGAGACGGTCGATGCCGAGCGCCTGTTCGGCCGTCCAGTCGAGCCTGTCGGCGGGAAGCCCGAGCCTGGCCAGCGTAGGCGTGATCCCGATCGCTGCAAACAGCCGGCCGATCTCGTCGATCGTCGCGTCGGCCATCTCAGCGGTGCTCCGGTCCCTGCCGTCGAGACCAAGGGCAAGGCCGATCTCGGTCATCTCGGCGGCCGCGGCGGCCCGGTTGTACTTCATGACATACGGCAGCATGGTGGCGACACCCAGCCCGTGAGCGGTATGGGTAAGGGCGCCGACCGGATATTGCACCGCGTGCGCCGCCGCCGTTCCGGCCGTCCCGAACGCACAGCCGGCTGCAAGCGCGCCCATCATCACATCGGCGCGAGCGTCCTCGTCGGCGGGGTCGCGGCAGGCCTTCTCGAGACTGCGGCCAAGCAACTTGATCGCGAGCAGCGCAAAATGATCGGTCAGCGCGCTCTTGCCGATGAAGACATGCTGTTGCGGCAGGCTGGGGTCGGTGCCGCGCCTGGCGGCGGTAAAAGCCTCGACCGCATGGGTCAGCGCGTCTGCGCCGGCGATCGCCGTCAGCCCCGGGGGACATGTCATCGTCAGTTCCGGGTCGCAGATGGCGGCTGCCGCGATCAGATGCGGGCTGGAGATGCCTACCTTCATGGTGCGATCCGGATCCGAAATCACCGCGACAGGGGTCACTTCCGAGCCGGTACCGGCTGTCGTTGGCACCGCGATCAGCGGCAGCGTCGGTCCGGGCACCTTGAACTCGCCGTAGTAGTCCTGGAGCAAGCCGCCGTGACTGATGAGCAAAGCGGCGCATTTGGCCATGTCGAGACAACTGCCGCCGCCGATGCCGATCACCATGTCGGGCGCAAAATCCCGCGCCTCCTCGACGCAGACGGCAACCGTGTCGCGCGGCACATCGGGCTGCACACGGTCGTGCACCAGCACAGCGATCGATGCGCCCTCGAGCGCCGCGATGATCTCGGCGAAGGCGACAGTTGCGGCAAAGCGCTCGTCCGTGCAGACGAGAGCGCGACGGCCGAGCCTGGCCACAACGGTTGCAATGACATTGCGCTGACCCTTCCCGAAGAGGATTTCACGCGGCAGCCTTATGGCAGCAAAAAGGCTCATGGTCTTGCGTCCCTCGATGATGGTGGAAAGGCGAAAGCTCGCCGAACTCGGTCCTAAAGGTATCCTCTATTAAATCGTATAGGATATAGGATTGTATTGAGCGAAGCATCGTGTTAGCCAGTGGTCCTGTCAAGAGGCAAAGATGCAGGTCACGAACGCAAGCAATGCCCGAGAAGTCGACCCCGCCAGCGGGCGCATCCAGCGATCCACCAGCCTGGTGGAGGACGTCTATGAAGCGATCTTCGCGCAACTCATGTCCCTGAAGATCGCGCCTGGCTCACGGATCACCGTCGACAGCCTGGTCAAGGAACTCGACGTATCCCACACGCCAATCCGTGAGGCGCTTGGCCGCCTCGAAGGCGAAGGCCTTGTGCTGAAGACACATTTGATCGGCTACCGCGCCGCGCCGCAGATAACCAGGCGCAGATTTGACGAACTCTATGAGCTTCGCCTGCTGCTCGAGCCGCATGCGGCTGCCAAAGCAGCCGCATCGATGGATGAGACGAAACTTGCGGTGCTTGAGGAGTCCGCAGGCGGCATGGCGCGCCGCGAAGGCAAGGATGAACGCCTGCGTTACTCCAATTTTGCGCGGCAGGATGCCATTTTCCACGACCGGATCATGGAATTTGCCAACAATGAACTGGTGCGCGAGACGCTGGCGTTCCAGCATACGCACTTCCACATCTTCCGCCTGATGTTCCATTCGCGCGTCACCGAGGAAGCGCTCGACGAGCATCAGGCCATCCTGGCCGCCTTCGCTGCCTCCGACCCCGCGGCGGCGGAACAGGCGATGCGCCGTCATATCGAGCATTCCCGTGATCGTTTGCTGCCGGCGTTCGATTGAGACCCGCGCCGCCGGCGAGTGCAACGCCCGCCCGACTTCCATTTACAAAACGAGGAACCGACCATGCCAGGCAAGAAAATACTGATGTTGACCGGTGAGTTCACCGAGGAATACGAGATCTTCGTCTATCAGCAGGCGATGGAGGCGGTCGGCCACATCGTCCATGTCGTATGTCCTGACAAGAACGCTGGCGACCTGATCAAGACGTCGCTTCACGATTTCGAGGGTGACCAGACCTACACCGAAAAACCCGGCCACTACGCGTTGCTGAACAAGACCTTTTCGGAGGCGGAAAGACAGCTCGACCAGTATCATGCCGTCTATTGCGCCGGCGGCCGTGGCCCCGAGTACATCCGCACCGACAAGCGTGTGCAGGCGATGGTTCGCCATTTCCACGAGACCAGGAAACCGATCTTTACCATCTGTCATGGCGTCCAGATCCTGATCGCGGTCGACGGCGTCGTGCGTGGCAAGAAGGTCGGTGCGCTGGCTGCCTGCGAGCCGGAAGTGACGCTGGCCGGCGGAACCTATATCGACCTGTCGCCGACCGAGGCCTATGTCGACGGGACGATGGTCTCGGCAAAGGGCTGGACCGCACTTGCCGCGTTCATCCGCGAGTGCCTGAAGGTGCTGGGAACGGAAATCCGCCACAGCTAAAGTCAATAGTCCGATGCATCCCAGACGGGGTCGGCATCCAGCCTGGCCGTCTTTGCGGCGTTGTCCAACGTTGATGAACAGGCGCTGTCAGCGAAGCTGCCGATCTCCCCCCAAGTGGGGAGATGTCCGGCAGGACAGAGGGGGGCGCCTCGCTCCGCTATCAAAGGTTCTGCACCGATGCGTCGGCTCGCTCCAAGATCCGGCTCCGTTTTTTTGCAGTTCCTGGACTTCTACATTTTCGGATATGATCGGCTCGACCGGCCGCGCTGTCGCTCCGGTCGGGAGGCACTTCTTGAGGAACCTAGGCAACCCGCACAGGGCCACCGACGGCGTTACGATCACACGGCGTGATCTGATTGCGGCCGCCGTTTCGGGTGCGGTCTTCGCCCCCGTTGCGCTTGGCGCCGAAGAAGAGAGTTTCAAATTCGGCCTGACGCCGGTCTTCCTCTCGAACGATCTCGAACTGCTTGGCCATCTGCGCAGCTATCTCAGCGCCAGGATCGGTGGCCGGATCGAGCTCGTCACGCGCCGCACCTATCAGGAGATCACCGCGCTGCTGGTTTCCGGCCAGATCCAGTCGGCATGGATCTGCGGCTATCCCTACGTGCAGTTCAAGGCCGATCTCGACCTTGTCGCAGCCCCGGTCTGGCACGGCAAGCCGCTCTACCAGTCGTACCTGATCGCTTCGGCCGACCGTAAAGTGGATGACTGGGCCGGACTGAACGGCGACGTCCATGCGTTCTCGGATCCTGACTCGAATTCGGGTTTTCTGGTGACGCGGGCGCTGCTTGCGGAGAACCGCCGGCTTCCCGGCAGCTTTTTCGCGCGCAGTTTTTTCACCTATGGCCACCGAAACGTCATCAGGGCCGTCGCCTCCGGCCTCGCTCAGTCGGGCAGCGTCGACGGCTATGTCTACGAGGTCATGCGTGAGACCGAGCCGAATCTGGTGAAGCAGACCAGGATCGTGCGCAAGTCGGAATGGCTGGGCTTTCCGCCAATCGCGTCGCCGAAGTCCGTCGCCAACGATCGACGCGTCAAGGCGTTGCAGCAGGCCTTGATTTCCATGCAGGATGATGCCGAGGGTCGCAAGGTCCTTGCCCTGCTTCGTCTGGACGGGTTCGTGGCAACCGGTCCGTCGCACTTCGACGCAATTGCGGCCAAGGTGGAAACCGTGAGGCAGTTTGGATGAAACTGTTTTGGCGTTTCCGATCGATTCCCGTCTCCTACCGCGTGCCGGTCCTTGTCGCCTTGCTCATGGTGGTCATCAGTGCGGCCATTTCCGAGCGCGTGCTCAGCCGGCTGTCGCGGACACAGGAAAGCTTCCTCAACGGTCTTGCCGAGACCTATCTGGACGGGCTTTCGTCAGCGGTCGTGCCGGCTGTGTTGCGGGCCGACGTCTGGGAGGTGTTCGACGCGCTTGACAGGTCCTCGGCGTCGTATAAATCGCTCGCTCCGATCGAGACCGTGGTGACCGGCTCAGACGGCAAGGTGCTCGCGGCGAGCGATCCGAACCGGATCGCGACCTATTCCGAATTGTCGGCCGATTACCGCAATCGCTATGGGCCGGACGTCGTCACCATCGACGAGGCCAGGTTGACCGGGTTCGCCCACCGCGAGCTCGTCTACCAGGGCCAGCCGATCGGCACCATCCACGCGACATTCGATGTTTCGCATCTCTTTGCCGAGCGGCGTGAGATCCTGGTCACCCTGCTCATTACCAATGGCGTCCTTGCGGCGTTGTTCGCGCTGGGCGGCTTCGTGCTGGTGAGGCAGATGATCGGGCCGATGCGGGTGCTGGAGGATCACATGCGCGCTGCAGCGCATGGCGCGGCCGAGCCGATCTCACCGCGGGAAATCCCGGCCGGGGACTCCGAAGTCGCAGGCCTGTTCCGCGGCTACAACGCCCTTGTCCATGCCGAGCGTGAGCGCGCGAACCTCGCCATGCAACTCGCCGAGGAAGAGAAGCTGTCGAGCCTCGGGCGTCTCGCTTCCGGCATGGCGCACGAGATCAACAATCCGCTTGGCGGCCTGTTCAACGCACTGGATACGTTGAAGACCCATGGCGAAACCCCCGGTGTTCGCGACACATCGATCAGCCTGATCGAGCGCGGCCTTGCCGGCATTCGCGACGTGGTCGAGGCCGCACTTGCGACTTATCGGCCAGAACGATCGCAGCGCCCGATGACGGCCGCCGATCTGGATGATGTCCGCCTGCTGCTGAAGCCGGAATTGCGCCGCAAGCGGCAGCGGCTGGATTGGAGCGTCGCATGGAGCGGTGGGCGGGAATTGCCCATCCGAGGCGGTCCGGTCCGTCAGGCAGTCCTCAATCTCCTCCTCAATGCCAGCGCGGTCACTCCGGAAGACGGGACGGTTTCGCTGACGGCGATGAGCGCAAAAGACCGGTTGCACATCGAGATCGGCGACCAGGGCTGCGGAATGCCGGCCGACATCGCAGGGATTCTCATCGACCAGAACTCCGGTCCGGCGGTACGCGCGGGGCGTGGCCTCGGCCTCTGGATGGTCCGCCGCGTGGTTGACGATCTCGGCGGACGTGCCAGTATCGCAGCCAAAAGAGGCGGAGGGACGGCGGTCACGCTGACAATCCCATTCGACAGGGAGGACACCAAAGCCCATGCCGCCTGAGCGCGCCCGGATAGGCCTCGTTGAGGACGATCCCGTCATGGGCGGGTCGATCGTCCAGCGCCTCGAGCTCGAGGGCTGGCAGGTGAATTGGTGGCAGTCAGGGCGGGATGCCATCTCCGGAATTGAAGGCCTCTGCGGTTGCCTCGACCTGGTGATTTGTGACGTCCGTCTCCCGGATATTTCCGGGGAAGTGGTTTTCAGCGAGCTTGCCAACCTGCCGAATTCGCCGCCCTTTGTCTTCGTGACCGGCCATGGCGAGATTGACCAGGCTGTCCGGTTGATGCGATCCGGCGCCGTCGATTTCATGACCAAGCCGTTCGCGATGGATGAATTCCTGCGCAGGATCGATTCCGCGCGGCGGACAACGCATAGCCAGCTTCGTCTCAACGGCTATTTCCTCGGCGAGTCCCCGGCCATCCAGCATGCCGAAGACCTGCTGCGGCGTTATGCCGGCCACGATCTTCCGGTGCTGATCACCGGCGAGACCGGATGCGGGAAAGAAGTGGCGGCCCGCCTGCTGCATGAGGTCTCACCTCGGCGCCTGGAGCCGTTCATCGCCGTGAACTGTGCGGCGATCCCGGCCGAACTGCTGGAAAGCGAGATTTTCGGTCACGAAAAAGGGGCGTTTACCGGGGCGCAGCAGCGGCATCTCGGATACGCCGAACGGGCCGGAAAAGGCACGTTGTTCCTGGACGAGATCGGTGACATGCCAATGCCGCTTCAGGCAAAACTGCTCAGGCTCATAGAGGATGGCAGTTTCAATCGCGTTGGCGGCGAGACGCCCTGCACGTTTGGTGCACGGGTGGTTTCCGCCACGCATCGCGACCTCGGCCAACGCGATGGGCGGTCGAGCTTCCGCGAAGATCTGTATTTTCGACTCGCGGTCCTGCCGGTGACGATTCCACCGCTGCGCGAGCGGCATGAAGACATCACCTGGCTGCTCGACAGGTTCCTTGAAAACGCAGCGACCCGATCCGATACCCGAATCCGGGGTTTCAGCGCGCTGGCCGAGGAGGCCGCACTCGCCTATCCCTGGCCCGGAAATGTGCGGGAGCTTAGAAACCGTGTCGAGCGGGCGGTGGCGTTGTCGACCAGTGAATGGATCATGCCCGGCGACCTGTTCCCGGAGCGGACGACAAAGCCCGCAAGTGCTGCATTCGTGCCGCTGGCCGATGTTCGCGACGCCGCGGAGCGGCGGCAGATCGAGCGGGCGCTGGACGAAACCGGCGGTCAGATCGCAAAAGCAGCCGGGTTGCTGGCGATCTCGCGAACGACGCTTTGGGAAAAGATGACGCGGCTCGGCGTTGCCGATCGGGCGCGTTCGACTTCCTGAACCTTCGGCAGTGCAGCATGTCCGGATTTCCGAACATGCAGGCTCCTTGGTGCTGGCTTTCCAGCAGTTTCTCCGATGCATGTCGCGCAAAAGTGCGCAGCGGTTTTGCGGCAACGATATGCATAAAAACAAGAACTTGAAGCGCGTCGCATGAATCCGTTCAATGCGACGCGCTTCAATCAAATCGGCGGCCTCTCCGGTTGGCACAGGCGTTGCAAGATCGCTTGCGACGATTTCGCCAATGGGAGGAATGCATGGATCGCTGCAACAGGCTGGTCGACGCCGGCCGCCGTCAATTCTTGAGGGGAGGGGCGTTCGCCGCCGCCGGCATGGCCACCGCCGTGGCGCTGCCGGCACAAGCCGAGACCAAGGCTGCACCCGGTCTGGCGCTGGTCGAATACCCGTCGAACAAGCTGGCCAATATAGCCGATTTGAAACCGAACGAGCCTTTCGATGTCGGCTATCCCGACGAGAACGCGCCCGGTGTGCTGCTGAAACTTGGCATGAAAGTGGAAGGCGGCGCCGGCCCTGACGGCGACATCGTCGGCTTTTCCACCATCTGCCCGCACAAGGGCTTCCCGCTCAACTACAACGCCGAGGACCACTCCTTCAATTGCCCCGGCCACTATTCGCGCTTCGATGCGGATGCCGGCGGGCAACAGATCTGGGGGCAGTCGACCGCCAACCTGCCGCAATATGCGCTCCGCATCGACGACAAGGGCGACATCTATGCCGAGGGCCTGGACGAGCTGCTCTACGGCCGTCTGAGCAACGTGCTTTAAGGGAGGATCGGATCATGGCCTACAAACGTCACATCGACCGGCTGCCGATCATTCCGGCGGATGCGAAGAAACACAACGTCACCTGCCACTATTGCATCGTCGGCTGCGGCTATCACGCCTACACCTGGCCGACCAACAAGCAGGGCGGCACCGATGCCGCTTCGAACGTGTTCGGCGTCGAACTGTCCGAGCAGCAGGCCGCCGAGACCGACGCCTGGTACGCGCCGTCGATGTACAACATCGTCAAGCAGGACGGCAAGGACGTCCACATCGTCATCAAGCCGGACCACGACTGCGAAGTGAATTCCGGCCTCGGCTCGGTGCGCGGCGCCCGCATGGGCGAGCTGCGCTACTCGACCGCCCGCGGCTCGCAGCAGCAACGTCTCACCGATCCAATGGTCTGGCGGTACGGCCAGATGCAACCGACCTCGTGGGAGGATGCCCTCGATCTCGTTGCCCGTGTCACCGCCGCCGTCGTCAAGGATCAGGGCGAGGATGGGCTGTTCGTCTCCGTTTTCGATCACGGCGGTTCGGCCGGCGGCTACGAAAACACCTGGGGCACCGGAAAACTCTATTTCGGCTCGATGAAGGTGAAGAACATCCGCATCCACAACAGGCCGGCCTACAATTCAGAGGTCCATGCGACCCGCGACATGGGCGTCGGTGAGCTGAACAACTGCTACGAGGATGCCGAACTCGCCGATACGCTCGTCTCGGTCGGCAACAATCCGCTGGAGACGCAGACCAACTATTTCCTCAACCACTGGATCCCAAACCTGCGCGGCACCTCGATGCAGAAAAAACAGGCGCAGCTTCCGGACGAACCGCATGCCAAGGCACGCATCATCTTCGTCGATCCGCGCCGCACCGTATCGGTCAATGCGGCCGAGGCCGAAGCCGGCAAGGAAAACGTCATGCACCTTGCCATCAATTCCGGCACCGACATGGTGCTGTTCAATGCCTGGCTGACCGAGATTGCCGACAAGGGCTGGGTCGACAAGGCGTTCATCGACGCCTCGACCACCGATTTCGACAAGGCGCTCGCCGCCAACAAAACCACGCTCGAGGATGCGGCGAAAATTACCGGGCTGACCGTCGACCAGATCCGTCAGTCGGCGGCATGGATCGCCGAGCCCAAGGACGGTAAGCGTCGACGCACCATGTTCGCCTATGAGAAGGGCCTGATCTGGGGCAACGACAATTATCGCACCAATGCCGCGCTGGTGAACGTCGCGCTCGCCACCGGCAATGTCGGCCGCGAGGGCGGCGGCTGCGTGCGCATGGGCGGCCACCAGGAGGGCTATGTCCGTCCCTCCGACGCGCATGTCGGCCGACCGGCCGCCTATGTCGACAAGCTGCTGATCGAGGGCAAGGGCGGCGTTCATCACATCTGGGCCTGCGACCACTACAAGACCACGCTGAACGCCCACCAGTTCAACATGGTCTACAAGAAGCGCACCGACATCGTGAAGGATGCGATGAGCAAGGTGGCGTATGGCGACCGCGACGCCATGGTCAAGGCGATCACCGATGCTATTCAGGCCGGCGGCCTGTTCTCGGTCGACGTCGACATCATCCCGTCCAAGATCGGAGCCGCGAGCCATGTCTGGCTGCCGGCGGCCGAGTCGGGCGAGATGAACTTGACGTCGATGAACGGCGAGCGGCGCATGCGGCTGGTCGAGCGCTACATGGACCCGCCCGGCAACGCCAGGCCGGACTGTCTCATCGCCGCCGGGCTTGCCCAGCACATGGAAAAGGTGCTGCGCGAAATGGGCGACAATGCCTATGCCGACCAGTTCAAGGGCTTTGACTGGAAGACCGAGGAAGACGCCTTCATGGACGGCTACAACAAGAATGCCGGAGGCGGCGAATTCGTCACCTATGAGCGTCTGAAGGCGATGGGCAATAACGGCTTCCAGGAGCCCGCCACCGGTTTCGAAGGCGGCAAGATCGTCGGCACCAAGCGTCTTTATACCGATGGCAAGTTCGGGACAAAGGACGGCAAGGCGACCTTCATGGAAGCGCAATGGCGCGGCCTGCAGGCGCCGGGCAAGGAGGAGCAGAAGAAGAACAACAAGTACCTCATCAACAACGGGCGCGCCAACCAGGTCTGGCAGAATGCCTTTTTGGACCAGGAGAGCGAATTCGTGATGGACCGCTGGCCCTATCCGTTCATCGAGATGAGCCCGGACGACATGAGCGAACTCGGCGTGAAGAACGGCGACCTCGTCGAGGTTTACAACGAGAGCGGCTCGACCCAGGCGATGGTCTACCCGACGCCGAGCGCCAGAAAGGGCGAGACCTTCATGCTGTTCGGATTCCCGACCGGCGTGCAGGGCAACGTCATCAACGCCGGCACCAATGAGCTGATCCTGCCCAACTACAAGCAGACCTGGGCGAGCATCCGGAAAATCTCGGATGCGCCGGAAGGTGTGAAGCACCTGTCGTTCAAGTCGCAGGAGTATCAACCCGTCTGAGGCGGCCCTCCCAACCCCCATCTGGCTGTCGAGGCCGCCGACCAAAGCCATCAGGCAGCGGCGGCCTCGAGCTTCTCCTCGGAATTGCCGAGCGCCAGGATCTGAGTCTCCGATGCGCGCAAAGCCCTGTGCGATCGCCAGGCGATCGCAGACGTCACGGCTGCGTCGGCCGCGTGGCGGCCGCCAGTGCGTCGATGTCGTCGTAGAGCGCCTGGCTGTGACGGTAGAGCTGCTCGAAAACCGGTTGGGTGCGCCTGTAGATCTCGGCCCATCCGGGGTCCGGCAGGATTTCGGCGCCGTAGCTCACGAAGCGCTCGGCCGCCTGGTCGACGCGCGAGAAGCGGCCTGTCGCCGTCGCGGCCATCGCGGCACAGCCGACAATGCCGCATTCGGGCTCCCGCGGGACCAGGATCGGAATGTTGAAGGCACTGGCCTTGATCTTCAGCCAGAGTTCGGTGCGCGCCCCGCCACCGGCGGCGATGACGCGCTCCAGCGGCCTGTTCGACGCCTGTTCCATGATGCGGATGTGGCGCGTCATGGCAAAGGCGATGCCTTCCAGGATCGAGCGGTGCAAATGCTCCATGCCATGCCCGGCGCCCAATCCGAAGAACTGTGCGCGGGCGTTGCGATGGCGCCCCAGGCGTTCGCCGGTGAGAAAGGGCATGAAGAGCAGCGCGTCGCAACCGGCCGGCGCCTCGGCGGCGCGGGCGACGATCTCGTCGTAGGACAGCGCGTTGCCGTGGAAGGCACGGCGTGCCCAGCGCATGCCGTCGCCGCCGGTCTCCAGCAGCACGAATTGCGCCCAGTTGCCTTCGACCGTCGCAACGTTCGAGATTTCCGGGTCAAGCAGCGGCTTCTCCGCGATAACAGTGATGATGGCGCCCGTGCCGGTGCTGTCGGAACCCAGTCCCGGGCGACAGGCGCCTGAGCCGAGCAGTGCCACCGGATAGTCGGCGCCACCGACCAGCACCGGGGTTCCAGAGCGCAGGCCGCTGTCGAGCGCCGCCTGTTCGGTGACGTGGCCGACGACATCCAGCGGGTTGCGGATCGGCGGTAGCTTGGCGGCGTCGAGACCCATGCGCTCGATCATCACCGGCGACCAGTCGAGCCGCTCCGGGTTCATCAGGAAGCTGCAGGACGCGTCGCCTGTATCCATGGCGATCTCGTCGGTCAGCCGGTAGTTGATGTAATCCTTCGGCATGATGGCGACTGCGCTGCGGGCGTATGCGGCGGGATCGTTGTCTCGGACCCATTGCAGTTTGAAGCCCGGCCATGCCGGGGTCGGCGTGTTGCCGCTTTCGGGCAGGTAGCTGTCCGGCTGGTTCGCTTGCTCGAAGCGACGGACGAGATCGACGGTGCGCTTGTCGTTCCAGAGCGGTGCCGTGTCGCGCGTCAGCGCTCCGTGCGCGTCGAGCAGGACCACCCCGTGCATCTGCCCGCAGACGCAGATGGCGGAGATGTTTTCGCGGGCGCCTTCGACGCGGTCCAGCACCGTCTTGACGCTCGCTCGCGCACCCTCCCACCAGTCGAGCGGCCGCTGTTCGGCCCAGCCGAATTCCGGCACGATCTGGTCGTGCTCGCGCGACGCAAGCTCGAGGATCTTGCCGGCGACATCGATCAGTGCGGCGCGGACGCTGCCGGTGCCGACGTCGATGGCGAGGAAAAGCTCGCCGCTCATTTCGGAAGAGTCCTGAGATGGGCAAACATGTGATCCTCTGTCTATCGGTTAGAGCGAGCGCGGCGTGACGAGACCCAGGCGTCAGGCTTTCGCCGCTTCGATGGCGATGCGCGACATCGCGTCGAAATCCGGCCCGGACACCGGGATCGCGATGTCGAAGACCTCTGCGATCACCTGCGTCCAGCCATGCAGGAAATATGTCCAACCATCCTCGATCTGCAACTGCTGTCGGGCCTGCTGCCGCCTTGCCTGGTCGAGGAAGATCAGGTCGCCGCGATAGTTGAGATCCCAGGCAATGCCGCGCTTGGGGAACACGCCGTCACCGGTAATCGGCGAGCCGGGCGCGTCCTTGCCAAGTCCGGTCGCGTTGATCACCAGCGAGCCTGGTTTCAGCGCCGCCAACGTCTCGTCATTGATCTCAGGTCGGTCTGCCAGGACATATTCGATCTCGACCGCCGACATCATATCTTTGTGGATGCGCTCGATTTCATCGAGACGCGGCTGCCAACGGTCGCTGACAATGATGCGCGAAGGCAAGTCGGCGCCACGCTCCTTGCCCATCAGGTGCCAGGTGATTGCTATCGTCGATCCGCCGGCGCCCATCGACAGGACCTCCGCGCCGGTGTCCGCAAAATATCCCGCCGGAATGAAACCGTCTATCGCAAGGCCCGAAGAGATCGGATCCTTGGCATGGCAGACGAGTTTTCCGCCCCGCTTCGACAGGCAACTGGTCTCGTGCATCAGGCGGGCGTGCGGATCGACCACATCGAACAGGTCGCGCGCTGCGTTGAAAAGATCGATCTTGTGCGTGGTGACGAGCGCGCCAAGCGACTGCGGGTCGGATTTTATGAAGGAGACGACCTCACGGTAGGCCTCCGGATCGGCATGGAGTGGAAAGTCGATGCCCCTGAGAACCGCATCCTTGAGAACCGCTTCCTTCAGCCCGAGGTGGCGCGCCCATGCCGGGAAAACCCGCATGATCGAGCTGCTCGTCGTCGTAACGCCGATAAAATAGAATGTCGGCTGGGTGGCCGGCCGATAGCGGCTCATTTGCCATTCTCCCGGATTTCCTCCGCGCGCAGTGCAGCAATGCTAAATGAAGCAGCGATCTCGTAGCGAGCCTTCATGCCGGCGCCGTGCCGGATTGTTGCCCATAGAGGGCAGAGATCAGCTTTGCGTCACGCGGTCGCCAATCCGGGTTGTCGACTTGCCTCCAGCCTCCATCGCCGGCGACCACGCGCGAGCGCATTCCTCCCGATCTCGCGATGATCTCGTAGTCCTGCCCTGAATCGGCGGGGTAGCAGAACAGCATCACCAGATCGCCTTCCCCGACATTGATCGAGCGGTGGATCCAGAACGGCGGAACATAACAGACGGTCTGGGCGTCGATCGGCAGGATGCGAACCTCGCCCTCCGGCGACTCCATCAGCATGAGACCGTGCCCTTTCTGGCCATAGTAAATCTCGGGCCGGTCGGCCTGCTTGTGGATGTGACCGCGCGTCATGAAATATTCGTCGCCGACCTTGCCTGGCGCCATGTGCGTGACGCCGAAAATCAGATCGCCCGACTGCTCGGTCGGTCGGAACTCGGAGACTTCGTAGACGATGCGCTCACCCCATGTCACGCGCATGGCTTCGAACGCCGCGGCGTCAGCATAGAGCCCGTCCAGATCGCGGAAGCGCTTTTGGTAGCTGCCGGTTGCATTTGCCATCGCACCAGTCGACAGGTCGACCTTGCATGCAATGGGCTCAAACAATCTCGTCAAAGGACTACCTCATATTGCATTGCAGGCGCGTCGGCGCTGATCTGGCCCGCACCTCCTGCTTTCGACAAGACCACTTGCTTTGCAGGGTACGATTTGCTCCCTATGCAGACCAGCCTGGAGGTTGCTGGATTATGGCAGGTTTCGACCACGAAGCACATGACAATGGGTTGGGCGGCATGCCGCATCCGCTGTCTTAAAAGCAATCCTCGAGAGCCGCCTTGCTCCTCCAAGTCGCCTTCGACAAGCCTGAACACCTGGCCCTGCTCGCGCAAATGAAGGATTTTGCCGACATTATCGAGATCGGCACGCCATTGCTGAAACGCCTCGGCCTCTCGGCCATCACCACAGCGCGCGAGCTCTGCCCTGAAGTCATGGTGTTGGCCGATACCAAAACCGTCGACGGCGGCCGGTTCGAGGCTGATATGGTATTCGGCGCCGGCGCCGCATTCATGACGGTGCTGTCGTGTGCTTCGCCCGCCACGCATGAGGCGGTCGGAAAACGTGCCGCAGCCTTCGGCGCGACGGTCGTCGTCGATACCATCACCGAGGCGGGCAAGGCAGAATTGCTTCCCTTGAATGCTGTCTTCCCCGAAAGCTTCGGCTACATCGCTGTCCACTCGCCAACCGATGCGCGGCTGGCCGGCAACATTTCCACGTCACATATCGACGCCGTCAGAAAGATGCATGATCGTGGCTTTCTGGTTTCGCTCGCCGGCGGGATCGGCCCCGACACGCTGGAAGCGGTGATCGCAGTCGAGCCCGAAATCCTCGTGGTTGGCAGCGCCATCACAGAATCCGCAAACCCGAAAGAGGTAGCACGATGGATTCGCGACAGATTGCCCAATCCAGGCCGTGGCTGGCGGTGGGACAGGAGATAGCCGACCTTCTTGGCCGGATCGACGCCGACGCCTTTGCAGGGCTGGTGCAGGCGTTCGATGACCCCGATCAGCGATGGTTCTTTTCCGGGCAGGGACGCTCCGGCCTTGTCGCGCAGATGGGTGCGATGCGCTTCATGCATGTTGGCCGAGCGGTGCATTTCGTCGGTGAGGCATCGGCGCCATCGATCCGCAGGGGCGATGCGCTGCTGATCATCTCCGGCTCCGGGGAAACGCCGGTCAGTACAGGCTTTGCCCGCATCGCCAAGGCGGAGGGCGCCAAGGTCGTTACGCTGACGCATCAGCCGGCCGGGACCCTGGCCGGCATTGCCGATGTCACCCTGCATGTCCCTGTCGAGAAATCGAAACAGTTTGGCGGCAGCCTGTTCGAGCAATCCTGCCTCATCCTGCTCGACTCCATTGTGCACTTCATGGCCCAGCAGATACCCGACGCGCACAGACTGATGTTGCACCGCCACACCAACTTGCAGTGACCATGCCGACGGTGGTGAGCATCGGTCACGGGGATTGTCGATGCGGTGGAATATTCCCCAGGCAAGATCGAGCGGTTTTCTGGCGACTCCGCGCTAAAACCGCTGCGCCCTTTTGGGCGACATGCATTAGCCGGGAAGCCCGCGGGGCAGCTCACCTTCCGTGGCGGCAAGGCACTGGACTCGCTGCGCGATGCCGATATTGTGCTTGGCAAGCGTTGGTGCCGTGCTCTGGCGACGGCAACCGACGGGGAGATACCGGCGGCTTGGTTCGCAGGAACATGTCCCGGTCAACACGGGAGGAAGTCTGATGAGAATTGGGGTCTTTCTGGCCGGCTTTTCGGCTTTTGCCGCGCTGGTTGGCGCGCCTGCCTTTGCCCAGGACAAGCCGTTTGCGGGGGTTACCGTGAACGTCATTACGCAGACCGGTGCGATTCAGGAGCCGCTACAGCGGCGCGCGCCCGAGTTCGAAGCGCTCACCGGCGCCAAGATCAATGTCATCGCGGTGCCCTTCTCGGATCTCTATCAGAAGATTCTCACCGACTGGGCGAGCGGCACCAACTCGGTCGATGCCGGCGTGTTCGCCCCGCAATGGATGGTCGACTACATTGCCGGCGGCTACCTCGAGGACCTGACGCCGCGGGTCGAGGCCGACAAGGACATCCAGCAGGACGATGTGGGCGCGTTCTTCCGGGACTTCTCCGAGAAGTACAGCGGCAAGACCTACATGATCACGCTCGATGGCGACTTCCACATGATGTACTACCGCAAGGACGTGCTGGAAGCGGCCGGCCTGGCGGTGCCGAAAACCTGGGACGAGTATCTCGAGGTCGCCAAGGCCACGCATGGCAAGGACATGAGCGGCGATGGCACGCCGGATTTCGGCTCCTGCATCGCCAAGAAGCGCAACGCGCAGAGCTATTGGTTCGTCACCGATGTGGTCGGCTCGATGACCCAGTCCAAGGGAACCAGCCAGGGCACCTTCTTCAACACCAAGGACATGACGCCGCTCGTCAACAACGACGCCTTCCGCAAGGCGCTCGACTTCCTGTCTGAATCGACCAAGTACGGCCCGCCGGACGAGTTGAACCTCGACGTCAGCGATACAAGGCCGCTCTTCGCTTCCGGCCGCTGCGCGCTGAACCTCGACTGGGGTGATGTAGGCACGATCTCGATCGATCCGAAGCAGTCCAAGGTGATGGGCAAATGGGGCGCTGCGATCATGCCCGGATCCAAGGAGGTCCTGAACTGGGACACCGGCAAGCTGGAGGCCTGCACGGCAGAAAACTGCCCGCACGCGATCGACGGCGTGAACCATGCACCATTCGCCGCCTTTGGCGGCTGGGGCGGCGGCATCAACGCGGCGGCCGATCCGAAGGTGAAGGACGCCGCCTACGCCTACTTCTCGTTCATGACGCAGCCGGCGCAGTCGAATGCCGACGTTACCGTCGGCGGCACCGGGTTCAACCCGTACCGCACCTCGCAGCTCGGCTACAGCGACCTTTGGAAGAAGGCCGGCATGAGCGAGGAGGAGGCCAAAGTCTACCTGGGCGCGATCAACGACAGCATGAGCAGCCCGAACATGATCCTCGACCTGCGCATCCCACAAAATCAGAAGTACCAGCAGGTCGTGCTCGACGAGGCGGTCTCGCGCTTCCTCGCCGGCGAAATCGACAAGGAAGCGACCGTCGCGGCGGTCGAGGAAGGCTGGAATGAGCTGAACGAAGAGATTGGCAAAGACGAGCAACTCAAACTTTACAAGGCGACCATCGGCGCCAAATAGGCAGCCAGGCAAACAACCCGGCGTGGCATCGTCCGCGCCGGGTCTGATGCCTGCCCCACTTTCTCAGGGTATGATGACCGCAACCGACACGATGCCAGACGCTGCCGACCGCCGCAGCTGGGCCGAATGGCTGGACGGTCACTCAGGCCGGATCATGGTGCTGCCAGCCGTCGTCGTGCTTCTCTGCTTCGCGATTTTTCCGCTCATCATCTCGGCCTATCTCGCGCTTTCGCGCTTTGCGCTCGCGTCGGGCGGATTCACGCTGAAATTCATCGGACTTTTGAACTTCCGCAAGCTGCTGGTCGGCTCGCAGCAGTATCACCTGCTCGGTAAGTTTGGCACGTTCGGCTTTGTCCAATTCGCTTTGCTGGCCTTGATCGCGGCAGGGCTGTTTTTCCTCCTCGCCCGCTACTTGTTGCGTGGCAGGCCGACCGTCGTCGGCACGGTTGGTCGGCTTCTGGCGACCTCGATGGCGATGGGCCTGGCGGTTCTTGCGCTGGCCACCATGGCGCCGGGCGGCGTGCCGGGGACTGTCGTCAACACGCTTCTCTACGTGTTCGTCGGCGTGTCCGTGCAGTTCGCACTGGGGCTGGGCCTCGCGCTGCTGTGCGGCCAGCCGATCCGCGGCCGGAATTTCTTTCGCGTCCTCTTCTTCATCCCGCTGATGGTGACCCCGGTCGGCATCGCCTACACGTTCCGCATGCTCGCCGACATGCAGAAGGGGCCCTTCGCCCCGCTCGTGCGCGCTTTCGGCATCAGCGAGTGGTCGTGGGCCACGGAGGCCTGGTCGGCGCGGCTGATGGTGTTGGTCGGCGACACCTGGCAGTGGACGCCGTTCATGTTCATCGTGCTGCTGGCGGCCATCGAAAACCAGCCGCGCGATCAGGTCGAGGCGGCACGGCTCGACGGCGCCAACGGCTTCCAGATTTTTCGCGACATTACCTGGCCAGCGATCGCGCCGATTGCCGCTACCGTCGTGCTGATCCGGCTCATCGAGGCTTTCAAGATCATCGATCTGCCGAACGTGCTCACCGGCGGCGGCCCCGGCCTGGCGACGGAATCGATGACGCTCCATTCCTTCATTTCCTGGCGCACCCAGGATCTCGGCGGCTCGGCCGCTATCGGCTACATGCTGCTCTTCATCTCGACCATCGTATGCGTCTCGTTCTTCAACTTCGTGGTCCGGCCGGCGCGCCGGTTCGAAGCATGAGCACCGAGCCGCGCTCGCTGGCGCGCCGGCTGTTCGAGCCGGCCTCGATCGACAGCCAGGCGCCGGTCGCCAGGGTGGTGACCTATGTGCTGCTGTTCCTGTGGACGCTGGTTGTGGTGCTTCCTCTCTACTGGGTGTTCATCACGTCCTTCAAGGGGCCTGGGGAGGTCGACAACGGGCCGTTCTATCTTCCGTTCGTCGACTTTGCCCCTTCGCTTCAGGCATGGGACTTCATGCTGGTGCAGAATTATACGCTGCGCCCTTACATGAATTCGGTCGTTGTCGCCGTCGCCAGCACGCTGCTCGCAGTCCTGATCGGCTCGCTGGCAGCCTACGCGCTCGTGCGTATCCGCTTCCAGGTGAAACTCGCCGCCGTTGCAATCTTCCTGATCCTGCTCACCGCAATCATCATGGCGGTGGCCACTTTCGGCGTGCGGTGGGAGATCGCTATTGTCGTGGCGGCAGCCCTCTTCGTCATTGCGCTGTTCACGCTCGCTGGACGCACGAAGCTTGCGGTCGGCAACAGCGACATTGAGTTCTGGATCATCTCGAACCGCATCATGCCGCCGATCGTCGCCGTATTGCCGATCTACGTGATGTTCCAGCAGATGCGCCTGCTTGACACGCAGGTGGCGCTGATCGCCACCTACACCGCCATCAACCTGCCGATCGTGGTGTGGCTGACGCGCGATTTCTTCGCCGGCATCCCGCTCGACCTCGAGGAGAGCGCACAAATAGACGGCGCCTCCAAGTTCCGCGTTTTCTTCACCATCGCGCTGCCGCTGGTGCGGTCCGGCCTGGTCGCGACCTTCCTGCTGGTGCTGATCCTTGCCTGGAACGAGTATCTGCTGGCCCTCTTCCTCTCCAATGCCGATGCGCAGACCATGCCGGTGCTGGTATCGGCACAGAACACGACCCGCGGGCCGCAATGGTGGAACATGTCGGTGTTGATCACCGTGATGATCGCCCCCGTGATCATCATCTCCAGCATCCTGCAGAAGCACATCGCGCGCGGGCTGCTGGTCGGCGCAGTGAAGGGCTAGTCAATATGCGGGTCACCCTGTCCGATATCTACAAGTCCTTCGGCGCGGTCGAGGTGGTCAAAGGGCTCGACCTGGAGATCGAGGACGGCGAGTTCCTGGTGCTGCTCGGCCCTTCAGGCTGCGGCAAGACGACTGCGCTGCGCATGGTGGCGGGGCTTGAATCGGTGAGTTCCGGCCGCGTCCTCATCGGCGACCGCGACGTCACCCACGTGCTGCCCAAATATCGCGATGTGGCGATGGTGTTCCAGTCCTACGCGCTCTATCCGCACATGACGGTTGCCGAGAACATCGCATATCCGCTGAAGCTTCGTGGCGTGCCGCGCACTGAGCGCGACGACGCCGTGCGCAGTGCCGCCGTCAAGGTGCATCTCGAGGAGTTCCTCGACCGCTATCCGCGGCAGCTTTCCGGCGGTCAGCGGCAACGCATCGCGCTCGCCCGCGCCATGGTGCGGCGGCCGAGCGTGTTCCTGATGGACGAGCCGCTCTCCAACCTCGACGCCAAGCTGCGCGGCCACATGCGCTCGGAACTGAAACGCTTGCAGGCCGATCTGGGCGTGACGACGATCTACGTCACTCACGATCAGATCGAGGCCATGACCCTGGCTCACCGTGTTGCCATCATGAACCGCGGCGTCGTGCAGCAGATCGCGACGCCCCGCCAGATCTACGACGATCCGGCGAACCTGTTCGTCGCCGGCTTCATCGGCTCGCCGCCGATGAATTTTCTCCACGGCGAGCTGGTCGAGGGTAGCTTCGCCTGCGCGGAAGGGCGATTTGCGACCAGCGTTGCCGAAAGTCGTATGAAGGTCACTGCCGGCCTCCGGCCCGAGGATTGCCGGGTCACGGCGCCATCGGAGGGCAAGATTGCGGCGCGAGTCTATGCCGTGGAACTGATCGGCGATCATACCTTGATCACCTGCCAGTTCGGTGGGGCCACCGTAACCGTCAAGGCCGATAAATCGGCGCACTACGACATGGATGAGCCGATCGGCATCACCTTCCAGGATACTGCCGTCTTTCTGTTCGATGCGGAAACCGGAGCCCGCATCGGCAGCCGCGGCCTTGGACAGGCGGCCGCGTGACTTAAGTTATTGTTTTTATGGATGTCGTTGTCGCAAAACCGCTGCGCACCCTCGGGTCAGGCCCTGGGTCAGGCCCAAGGGCATGCTTTTGCGTGACATACATTAATTCTCCTCCACGAACACCTCTTCGCGCTTCTTCTTGACCGCCGGCAGGAAGACGATGACGAGCACGGCGAAGGCGATGAACAGCAGGCCGGCGCTGATCGGCCTCGTCACGAAGGTGGTCGGGTCGCCGCGCGCGAGAATCATGGCGCGGCGCAGGTTTTCCTCGAGCAGCGGGCCGAGCACGAAGCCGAGCAGCAGCGGCGCCGGTTCGCAGCGCAGCTTGGTCAGGAGATAGCCGAGCAAGCCGAAGAAGGCGACGGCGTAGAGGTCGTAGATGTTGGTGTTGACGCTGTAAACGCCGATCGAGCAGAACGCCATGATGATCGGGAAGAGCACGTAGTAGGGGATCGTCAGGAGTTTCACCCAAAGCCCGATCAGCGGCAGGTTCAAGATGATCAGCATCAGATTGCCGATCCACATCGAGGCGATGATGCCCCAAAACAGCGCCGGCTGTTCGATCGCGACATTGGGGCCGGGCACGATGCCCTGGATGATCATCGCGCCGATCATCAGCGCCATGACCGGATTGGCCGGAATGCCGAGCGTCAGCATCGGGATGAAGGAGGTCTGCGCACCGGCATTGTTGGCCGATTCCGGTCCGGCGACGCCTTCGACGGCGCCCTTGCCGAATTCCCCGGGGTTTTTCGAGATGCGTTTTTCGACCGTGTAGGAGGCAAAGGCTGCAAGGATCGCGCCGCCTCCCGGCAGGATGCCGAGCGCCGAACCGATGATGGTTCCGCGCACGATCGGCGCCGCCATGCGGCGAAAGTCGTCGCGGGTCGGCATCAGGCCGGAGACGCTTCGGATCATCACCGAGCGCTCGTGCTCGTTTTCGAGGTTGCGCAGGATCTCGGCGACGCCGAAGACGCCGACCGCCACCGCGACGAAATTCAGACCGTCGGCATATTCGCGGATGCCGAGCGTGAAGCGCGGCGTGCCGGTGTAGATGTCGGTGCCGACGATGCCGAGCAGCAGGCCAAGCACGACCATCGCCAGCGCCTTGACGATCGAGCCGTGGGCGAGCGCGACGGACGAGACGAGGCCGACGATCATCAGCGAAAAATACTCGGCCGCGCCGAATTCCAGCGCGATCGCCGTCAGCGGCGGGGCAAAGACGGCGACGAGGAAGGTCGACACCGTGCCGGCGAAGAACGAGCCTATCGCCGCGATGGCGAGTGCCGCCCCGGCGCGGCCGTTCTTGGCCATCTGGTAGCCGTCGATGGCGGTGACGGCCGACGAGGATTCGCCAGGCATGTTGATGAGGATGGCGGTGGTCGAGCCGCCATATTGCGCGCCGTAATAGATGCCGGCGAGCATGATAAGGGAGGAAACCGGGTCGCCGATCTGGAAGGTGATCGGCAACAGCATGGCGATGGTGGCGGTGGCGCCGATACCGGGCAAAACGCCGATCAGTGTGCCGAGAAGGACGCCGATCAGGCAGAAGCCGAGATTTGCCAGCGACGAGGCCGTCGAAAAACCGAGCGCGAGGTTGTCGAGGAGTTCCATGTTCATCTCCTCAAAACTGCAGCCACGGGCCGAAGCGCCGGAACGGCAGGCCGAGCGCATAGCTGAAGACGAGGAACGCAAACAGCGTCAGGCCGGCGGAGAGCACGAGCGCGGTCAGCGGCCTCATGCGACCGCTGGCAAAGGATGCAATCAGCGCCGTCAGGAAGATCGAGGGGAGGAAGCCGAGGCCGCGCACGGTCAGGCCGAAGAAGATCGGGGCAGGCAGGATGAACAGCATGCCGCGCCAGGCTACATGGCCGATCGGCTCGCTCTCGAAGCGCACCGCTTCGACGAGGATGACGGCGCCAAGCAGGATCAAAACGATTGCCAGGACCAGCGGGAAATAGCCCGGTCCCATGCGGAAGGCGGTGCCGATTTCGAGGTCGAGCGACTGCAGCGCGAAAAATCCGCCGAGAAAGATGAACAGCGCGGCGCATATGCCGTTGGTCGTGTCGATTGTGAAGGGTTTCATGACGTCCTCCCAGGCCCGCGCCGCGGGCGCGCCGATGCCGGTGTGAAAATGGGGCCGGTGTGAAAAAAACGGGGCGCTGGTGGGCGCCCCGTTCAAAATCTCAGTCGGCGTACTGGCCGGCGGCTTCGATGATCGGCTTCCAGCGCGCGATCTCGCCCTCCAGCTTGGCCTTCAGCGCGGCCGGAGTCGCATCAGCTTCAGGCGATGGCTTGGTGCCGAGTTCGGCGAAGCGGGCGACGACATTCGGGTCCTTCAGCGCGACCTGAAGCGACTTCGACAGGCGTTCGGTGACCTCCGCCGGCGTGCCCTTGGGCGCGTAGAGGCCGTGCCAGATGCCGACCTGCACTTCCGGGAGACCGGCTTCCGTCGTCGTCGGAACGTCCGGCAGAACATCGAGGCGTTCAGCCGAAGTGACGGCGTAGACCTTGATCGTGCCGCCCTGGATCTGCTTGGTGGTGTTGGTCGACTGATCACACATGATGTCGACCTGGCCGCCGAGAAGGTCGGTCATGGCCGGGCCGGTGCCCTTGTAGGGCACGGTGACCAGCGGCGTGCCGATCGCGCTCATGAACAGCATGCCGCACAGATGCGAGGCCGCGCCTATGCCGGCATTGGCGACGGTGACGGTATCCTTGTTGGCCTTGGCGTAGTCGACCAGCCCCTTCAGGTCGGTCGGCTCGAGGTCCTTGCGGCCGACGACGGTCATCGGCACCTCGGTGACGAGGCCGACATATTCGAAGCTGTTCAGCGTGTCGTATGCGAGCTTTCTGTAAAGCGTGGCGCTTGTCGCCATGCCGATATGATGGAGGAGCAGCGTATAGCCGTCGGGCTCGGCGCTCGCGACGCGACCGGCGCCCAGCGTGCCGCCGGCGCCGCCGACATTCTCGACGATGATCTGCTGGCCGAGATCCTTCGACATGGCTTCCGCGACGAGGCGCGTGACCGTGTCGGTCGGGCCGCCGGCCGAAAACGGCACCACCACGGTGATGGTGCGTTCGGGATAGGTTTGCGCGCCCGCGGCGAACGAATACAGCGTAGCGGCGGCGGCCAGAGCGGCGGCGAATTTTCTCATCTTGTTTTCCTCCCAGGATATGAATTCCCAACCGCCTCTTGGAGTTCTTCTCAACTCCGGCTGCGGATGGACCAATAACGAGCGTAACCCAGCGGATTGCAATCGGACTCAAGCCGCAAGTTGCTATTATACACAAGTCCGCGAAAATGGGTGAAAAGCTGGCATCAAGCCGGAGGCGGACTGCCGGACGCCCAGCGGTCGAAGATGGCATGTTTAACGAGCACAGGTCGCGGACCGGCCTGTGGCATTTCCCTCTGGATTATGCGGTGTAAGTGGAGATCGGCTCTCCTGATGTCGACCTGCGAATCGCATGTTCGACGCCGCGGAGTTCGGCCAATCCCTTGAGCCGGCCGATGGCCGGATAGCCGGGCTGCGCCCCGCGCGTCAGGTCATCGAGGATATCCTGGCCATGGTCGGGGCGCATCGGGATGATGGCGTCCGGGCGGCCCTCCACTTTGCGCCGCGCTTCCTCGTGAAGCAGCGCCGCCACCACCGCCACCATGTCGGTGTCGCCGGCAAGGTGCTCGTCCTCGTGGAACGAGCAGGGGGTGCCGGCCGCTTCCTTGCGCACATTGCGCAGATGAGCGAAATGGATTTTTGGCCCCATCCGCTCGATCATGCCGGGCAGATCATTATCGGGTCTTGCGCCGAGCGATCCGGTGCACAGCGTCGCGCCGTTGGCCGGGCTGTCGACTGCGTCCAGAACGTAGCTGTAGTCGGCCTCAGTCGACATGATGCGCGGCAGGCCGAGCAGCGGAAACGGCGGATCATCGGGGTGGCAGCAGAGTCGCAGGCCGAGGCGTTCGGCCGTGGGCACGACCTCCGCCAGGAAATCGACGAAATGCCGGCGCAGGGTTGTTGCGTCGATGCGGTCATAGTTTGACAGTTGAGCCGCGAGGCCGTCGAGAGACGTGTCTTCGGTCGAGCCGGGCAGGCCGGAATTGACGCTTTTTGCCAGAACCTTGCGTGCATGGTCATCCATTTGCGCATATCGGCGCTCCGCCTCGGCGGCGATCTCCGGTGTGTAGTCGCCGAGCGCCGCCTGGCGTTTCAGGATATGGATGTCGAATGCGGCGAAGTCGATCAGATCGAAGCGCATGGTGGTGCCGCCATGCGGCAGGCGCCAGGCAAGATCGGTGCGGGTCCAATCGAGCACGGGCATGAAATTGTAGCAGATGACCGAAATGCCGGCTCGCGCCAGGTTTTCCAGCGATGTCCTGTAGTTGGCTAGATGGCTGCGCCATTCGCCGACCTGCGTCTTGATCGCTTCGGAAACCGGCAGGCTTTCGACAATCTCCCAGCTCAGTTCGCTTGCGCTTCCATCCGGCAAGGATGCGACTTCGCGCTGACGCCTTTCGATTTCGGCGGGCAGCCAGACGGCGCCGTGAGGAACGTGGTGAAGGGCCGTGACGATGCCTTGCGCCCCGGCTTGACGCGCGTCCGCGATGGTCACCTTGTCGACCGGGCCGAACCAACGCCACACATGTCTCATTCAAGCACTCCGTTAAAAACCGCTGCGCACCCTCGGGTCAGGCCCGGGGGCATGCTTTTGGGCGACATGCATTAGAGCAGTGCTTCGTACAGATCGCCGATCTTTTCAACTTCGAAATCCGCTGCCCTGCTTTTCAGGGTGGTGGCAGAAGTGGGGTTGTCCAGCATATCAGCAATCGCCTTTGCCATAGCCGCGGCATTGCCGACCGGCACCAGGGCGCCGAAACGACCGTCACCGAGAATCTCGCGCGGGCCATGTGGCGCATCTGTGGAGACTACCGGGACTCCCGCAGCCATGGCCTCGACCAGCACATTGCCAAAGCCTTCGCTCGTCGAGGAAAGCACGAACAGATCGGCTGCGGCATAACAGGCGGCTGGGTCGTTGACGTAGCCAGCAAAGAGCACGTCCGCGCCGATACCGGTTTCCTCGGCATAGGCGCGCAACTCGGCAGCCAGCGGACCTTCGCCGAAGATGACAAGTCGAGCGCGGCGGCCGGCGCGCAGGATAGCGAAAGCCCGCAGCAGGGTCCGATGGTCCTTGACCGGCACCAGGCGCCCGGCGGTGGCGATGACCGGGCCATCGCTCATCGTCGCCAGCTGTGCCTGCCATGCATGGGAATCTTGTTCGAGCGTCGCAACCGGCGGCAGCGGATTGTTGATGACGACAATTTTGGATTTGGGAAAGCCGCGGGCCGCAATGTCGCGGCCGACACCCGCTGAGACGGCGATGGCTTTGGTTGCGCGCGCTGCAACCAGCGCGGAAAGCCAGACCGCTATTCTCGCGCCGAGACTGCTGGAAGGCAGTGAGGCGGCTGCGTGGAAGCTTGGAAAGAACCGCGCCCGGCTTCGCGCCAGGAGAAGCGCCAGCGCCACGACCAGATTGGCAAATTCCGGGGCGCTGTAGACCGCATGCGGAGCAAGGCGGCTGAACAAACCTGCGCTTCGCACGATGCCTTTCAGCGTCTCCCACTTGCCGTAACCCTCGCCCCGGATGGGAAGGTCGAAATCGACCAGATGCACGGCGGGGGAGCGCAGCGCGGCGTTGGGTCCTTGCGCGTTCCAGGTAAAAAGGGTGACATCGTGCCCACGCGATGCCAATTCGTTTGCCATGAGGACGAAGACACGCTCGGCGCCGCCGCCCCTGAGACTGGCGATGTGAAAGACAATGCGGTTCGCCATGCCTGGATTTCAGGCTCGGCTGACGCCGATGCCTGATCGGTTCGGCGGCTGGCGCATGTCGCGAACGATACCCATGGCAATGGCCAGCAGCATGCCCAGAGCAAAGCCGGCGAAAGCTCCCAGGCCTGCCGTCACAGGGGTGCGGGGCGGCCACGAGCGCCCCGGTGGCGGCACCGCGGTGGAAATCACCTGCACATTTGTGGTGTCGATCTGCTCGCGCTCGGTGATTTGGCGCGCGCGAGACAGGAAGCTTTCATAAACCGCCCTTCTCGAGGCGGCGTCGCGTTCAAGCTCACGCAGGGCGACCTGGGACTCGCTGTCGGTGAAAACGTTGTTCTTCAGATCGTTCATCCTGGCGGTGAGAGAAGCCAACGAGGCGTTGGCCTTGTCCAGGTTGGCTTTTGCCGTGCCGACCGTGCGCGAGAACTCCGCCCTGAGTTGAGAACTGACGGTTTCGAATTCTGTCCTGAGCCGGACGATCGTCGGGTGGCGCGGACCATAGGTCATGGACTGAGAATCGATCTGCTGCCGCAAGCCATTCGCCTTGTCGCGCAACACTGAGAGTGCTGCCGAAACCGCGGGGTCAGGATTGGCCCCATTGACACCGGAAGCAACCAAGGCGTCGTAACTTGCCTGCGCCGCGATGACGCGCGATTGCGCCTCGCCAATTTCGCTATTGAGCTGCGTCATCGTCTGCGAACTGACAAGCTGGCCATTGCTGGCCGACAAATTGTGGCTGCGCCTGTAGCTCTCGACCTTCTCTTCGGCTGCCTGCACGTCGCGCTTGAGTTGGCCGAGCCGGCCCTCAAGAGCAGCTGCGGCACGGCCGGCGCCAGCAGCTTCGGACTTGGCCAGTTCTTCCTGGAAAGCCTTCACCATGGCTTGCGAGATCAGGATCGCCTTGCCGGTGGTTTCTGCCGATACCGCGAGGGTTGTGACGAACGAGGTTTCATCTGCAGCGACGCTGACCCGCTGCGCCAGGCTTTTCTGGGCGATAAGCTTCGGATCGGACTTGCCGCCACTCGCTGCAGCACCAGAGGTGGAAGCGGTCTGGTCCGGATCGAAAAACTCCGGATCGTTGGCGAGACCGAGTTCGTCCACCACACGTGCAAGCACGTTGCCGGAGGTCAAGATGCGCTGCTTGCTGCGCGCGTTCAGTATTTGGCTGTCGACCTGGCCCGGTTGCGAGTAGACATCGTTTTCCACTACCTGCAAATTGGCGGGATTGATGAGGATTTCCGTCGTGACGGTGTAACGCTGTTTGCTCAGCAACCCGTAGGCGGCGCCGATGACGCCGCCGGCTACTGCCAGCATCAGTGCCCAGACGAGCCCGGCACGCAGCCAGACAAACAAGCGTCGAAAATCGAGCTCGAGGAAATCGCCGATTTTGTCGAGCGTCACCGTTGGGACAGGCTCGGGCGTGGGCGGAGTGACAGGGGCAGGGGGGCGTGCCATGACCGGAGCATCCTGTTGCAGCCTTGCCCTGCTGGCGCGCCGCGCATTGGCGATCCGCTCGAACGCGCTGACGTCGGAACCCGCTGCAGAGGGAGGGGTTGTGCCGGAAGCGGCGGACATGGTGCTAACTCTGGTTATTCGCTACGCGGACCAGCACTACAGAAAGATCGTTAACATGTCATTTTCCAAGTTGGCATATTTTGCCGAGTCACGCACCGCGTCCGTTCAGCGGTCCCTTGAATGGATCTCGTTGGCCAGCATGGCGTTTGAATACCTTCACTTGGATCGGCCATGAGCTATCCAGCTGCCGTATCGGAACGATCCAGCCAGGCGCGCCGTCAGAACGCGCTGTCGCTTCTGTTTTTCCTGTGCGCTGCGTTGGCGTTCTTGCTCCGCTTCACGGTCTCACCGCAGATCATGAACATGGTCGTCGACTATACCGCCGACGGCGGTTCGTTCTACGAGAAACTGCATGTCGGCACCTATGCTATCTTCCTGCTGCTTCCTGTCGTCCTTTTCAGCCGACCGTTTCTGCTGCAGGGCGACGAAATTGGAATCTTCAAGGCTTTGCTGCTCTATTCTGCGGTGATTTTCGCGCTGGTGCCGTATCTGTTCATCACCGGCCGTGCCGGCTCCTCCGGGTTTATCATCGATACCTATCTGGTGGCGGGCGCCGCAGGCCTGTTGATGCTGGCCCTGAACGCGCAAGTGCGGCGTGCCTTGGGCGACCTCGTGCTTGGGATGGTGGTCCTCAGCGCTGTGATGGGCACGATCGAAGCGGTGACTCAACATCGATTTCTGCCCTACGGTCTCAACGAACTGCAGTTCAGGCCGATCGGCCTATCGGCGCACCCGCTGGCTCTGGGCGCGCTCTGCGCCACAGTCATCGGGTTCGTACCGCTGACGAACTGGCGCATATGGGTGCGGGTGCTGGCGATCTTCGTATTGCTCGTCGGCTGTGCTGCATCAGGCGCCCGCGCCGCCCTGTTGCTCGCTGCCGCAGAAACCCTCATCCTGCTGATGTTCGTGCCCTGGCCGCGCCTGTCGCTCAAGCATCAGCGGCAGGCCAAGTCTGTCGTGCTGCTGTTCGCCGTGGCGGGCGGCGCAGTGCTGGTGGCCATACTGTTTTCGGGCGGGCTGCTGAACCGATTCGGCAACACGATCTTTGACGAAAACTTCATGGCGCGGGTGACGATCTACCAGGTGTTCGGACTTGTCAGCTGGAAAGACATCCTGTTCGGCATGAACGTCGACGACCTCTTGGCAATCGTCAACGAGAAGTTGCATCTGCCCTACATCGAGAGCGCGCCGGTGGTCATCATCATGCTCTTCGGCTTGCCCATAGCCGCGCTCTTTATCGTGCTGGTATTCTGGTTCATTTTCCGGTTGCTGCGCGGGGCGCCGCTGCCGGCATGGATCGGCACCATGACGTTCCTGCTTGCTGCGCTGTCGAACAACGCGCTCTCGTCAAAGTCGCCGGAGATCACCATTATCGTGGTGCTGCTGCTTGCCTATAGAAACGCTTCGTTTCGAAGCGGGCCGGCGAGCATACTGTCGGCCGCGGCTGCTTCCAAGCCAATACTGAATCGGCCTGGATAGCGCAGGCTCCAGACGCGTCAGCCGGCGCTATCCACAACCTCGACATTGCCTGCGCGGTTGAGCGTGTGAATGCCCGTGCGGGCCCATGCCGGCCCCGGGCCGATCGGGCGGGGCGGCGCAAAACCGACATCGAAATCGTCAAGCCGTTCCAGACGCATCAACCCGAGACCGCCGCCATAGGCTCTCGACCCGTTTTGCACCGGCAGCACCAGGGCGTCACCGTGGCCGATAAAGGCGCCGCCGGGGCGAGCGGCCGAGTGATCGACGGCGATGGGATTGAGCGCGTGCGCAACCCACGGCCCGCGCAGCGAGGGTGCGGAATAGACCGCCATCGTGTCCGACGCGCTGCCATAACCGAACCGCTCCGTCCCCAACAGCCAGAAGCGGCCGCCCGATTCGAGCAGCGTGGCATCATTGAAATCCTTGTCCGTCAACAGCACGGTATCGCGTACCCAGCGATCTGGAAACTGCGCGGCGCGGTAGAGCACAAGCTCGCGCGCCGCCGCACTTTCAGGAATCATGAAAATCTCGCCGGCCTGTGCGAACACTTGCGGATACGACAGGTGGTGCTTTTCCTCCAGCACCACCCTCGGCACGCCGAAGCTGCCGTCGTCACCCAGTTCGGCGACAGAAATCACGCCGCGACCCGTAGCGTAGGGAAATTCCTCGACAAACAGATAGTGGCGGCCATCCCGCTCGAGGACGAACGGATCGGCATAGAATCGCTGGCCATCGTCCGGCAGGACGGTGAACGGCTTACCGTCGAGCTGCCCGGTTTCGGCGACACCTGGCCCGTCGATCAGCCGATAGGCAACCTGCCAATAGAAGGGACGCCGTCCAAGCCTGAGTTTTTGCACGGCGCGATCGACCAACCCCTTGCAGAAAAAAGGCAGATAGTGCCGGACAAATCTGCCGTTCCTCGGGATCGGCGCCGGGCTATCGGCTATCGGCGCAAGTTCGCCCGCGGCAAAACGGGCGACGCTTTGCGCGACCAGCGAGATGGTCCCAGCGAGCAGGTCGTTGCAGCTGCGAGACAGCCAGAGCCGGTCGCCGAGCATCGGTCGGCCCCGGGCAACTGTGACGCCGTCGAGGCGAACGGCAAGTTCGGGCAATCGCCCGCTCGCCAGCATCTCGGCCACACCGGCGGGGAACGTGCTGCGGCCGCAAAATTCGAGCGTCAGAACCGGCGTGCCACGTCGTGCGGCAGTGCCGGTGAGATCGATTATGAGGTCGGCCGGACCAGAACCGCCAGATGACAACGGTTCGCAGCGGCTTGCCAATGAGGGACCGAAGCGCCGGCTCTCGATCGCCAGCACAACATCCAGGCCGCGTGCAATCGGCGCAGGCGTCGGCGCGCGGCCGCTCGAAACCACGTGACCAGCTGCGCTCAACCGCACCAGCAGCTCATTTTCCCAGCGCCGAGATCCGACCGTGTGGCCGATAATTAAAATATTAGTCAATCGAATATATTCTTTTTCAAGACTACTCTGCCAGGATACCTATCCGTTCAGGCTTTCATAAGAGTTACCGGGGCGAACGTGGGCTTGGCTGTTAATCATATATTAAGATTTAAGGTCACGGAGGCGGCTTCTGCCGCTATTATAGCTCGTGGCGAATAATCGGCAGGTCGCGACGCCTTCTGGCGACCAGGATCAGCAATGAACATCCTTTCACATCCAAAACTGCCGTCCAGGCAAAAACTGCTGATCGTGTTCGGCACCAGGCCTGAGGCGCTCAAATGCTTTCCGGTGGTGCGTGCCGCGCTTGCCCATCCAGGTTTCATCACCGAGACATGCATCACCGGCCAGCATCGCGAGATGGTCGACCAGGTCATCGAACTGACCGGCCTGCCGGTGCATCACGATCTCAACATCATGCAGCCCGGCCAGACATTGTTCGACGTGACCTCGCGCGTGCTGCTGGGCATGGCCGAAGTGCTGGAGCAGGCGAAGCCCGATATCGTCCTCGTGCAAGGCGACACGACCACGGCGATGACTGCGGCTCTGGCTGCCTTCTACAAGCGCATCCCGGTCGCCCATATCGAGGCAGGATTGCGCAGCCACGACATCAACTCTCCGTTTCCAGAGGAACTGAACCGCAAGATTGCCGGCGATATCGCGACCTGGCACTTCGCGCCGACCATCCAGGCGCGCGACAATCTCATCGCCGAAGGAAAGGCTGCGAGCACCATCTTCGTGACCGGCAACACGGTGATCGACACGCTGTTGCATTTTTCCGGCGCGATCGACGCCGACAGGCAGATGAGCGCAAAACTCGCCGCCAGCTTCCCATTCCTCGATCCCGCCAAGAAAATGATCCTCGTCACCGGTCATCGCCGTGAGAATTTCGACGGCGGCATCCATCGTATCTGCACGGCGCTGAAGGGGCTGGCAATGCGCGAGGACGTGCAGATCGTCTATCCGGTCCATCCCAACCCCAATGTTCGTTCGGTGGTCAACGCAGAACTGGGCGGCGTGTCGAACATTCATCTGGTCGACCCGCAGGACTATCTGCCGTTCCTGTTCCTGCAGAAGCAGAGCTATCTGGTGCTGACCGATAGCGGCGGCGTGCAGGAAGAAGCGCCTTCGCTCGGCAAGCCGGTGCTGGTGATGCGTGAGAATACCGAGCGGCCCGAGGGGATCGCGGCGGGCACCGCCCGTCTCGTCGGCACCGATATCCAAAAGATCCTGTTGAATGCCAACAGCCTGCTCGACGACCAGGCGGCCTATCGCGGCATGGCGGAACGACACAACCCATATGGCGATGGCCGGGCCAGTAACCGGATCGTTGAGGAACTGCTACATCATGGCTGAGATCAAGACCGTTTCCGTTATCGGCATGGGCTATATCGGCCTGCCGACCTGTGCCATCTTCGCCAGTCGCGGGCTCGACGTCATCGGCGTCGACGTCAACGAAGCGGTGGTCGAGAAGGTCAATCGCGGCGAGATCCACATCGTCGAGCCGGACCTCGATGGTCTGATCCAGAAGGTTGTCGCCAACGGCAAGCTCAGGGCTTTCAGCACGCCGCAGCCGGCGGACGCCTTTGTCATCGCCGTGCCGACCCCGATGACCGAGGACCACAAGCCTGACGTGAGCTATGTGCTCGCGGCGGCACGCAGCATTGCCTCGGTGCTGAAGCGGGGAGACCTTGTGGTGCTGGAATCGACATCGCCGGTCGGCACGACGCGCATCATGACCGGACTGCTTGCCGAGTTGCGGCCCGACCTCAAATTTCCTCTCGTGCATGGCGAACAGGCCGATGTCCTGGTCGCCTATTCGCCCGAGCGGGTGTTGCCGGGAAAGGTCCTTACCGAGTTGATCAACAACGATCGCTCGATCGGCGGACTGTCGCGCAAGTCGTCGGAACGCACCGCAGCACTCTATTCAACCTTTGTTGCCGGCGACCTGTTCACGACCCAGGCCGAAAGCGCGGAACTGGTGAAGCTGACCGAGAACGCGTTCCGCGACGTCAACATCGCCTTTGCCAACGAGCTTGCGGCAGTGTGCCAGGATCTGTCGCTCAACGTCTGGGAGGTGATCGATCTCGCCAACCGGCACCCCCGCGTGAACATCCTGCAGCCGAGCCCGGGGGTCGGCGGCCACTGCATTGCGGTCGATCCGTACTTTATCATCGATGCCGCGCCCAACAGCACGCGGCTGATGGCTTCGGCACGCCGGATCAATTCCGAGCGTCCGTTGTCGGTGGTCAGGGATATACAAGCCTTGCTCGACCCGTCCCGTAAGCAGACGATCGCTTGTCTTGGCCTCAGCTTCAAACCCAATATCGACGATATGCGCGAGAGTCCGGCCGTCGAGGTGGTGAAGCTTTTGTCGGATATTCCCAACCTGAAGATCATTGCGGCTGAACCCAACGCACACAGGCTGCCACATGAGCTCGAGGGCAAGGGCATCGTCTTCACCGATGCGCTTTCCGCGATCGACCAGTGCGATATCGTCGTTCTGCTGGTCGACCATCGCCAGTTCAATCTGGTCGATCCCGAAGCGCTCAAGGACAAGAAGCTCATCGACACCAGGGGTTTGTGGACCTGGCGCAAGGCACGCAAGCCCGACGCCCGCATCGAAGGCAAGAAATCAGCGCTCGAGGCGCTTCCTGCAAGTGCAGAGGAGGCCGCATGAACGCGCACGACCCGGCATGGGCGCAGCATCGCCTGTTGGCGTCGCGGCGCCGGGAATTCCTTGGCGCACCGATCCATGCGCTGACCATGGCCGAGACGCTGGCCATCGCCGATGAGGCGATGACCCTGCGGCGGCCGCTGCATCATGTGGTGGTGAATGTCGCCAAGCTTGTGAACATGCGCAACAATAGCGAGTTGCGGGAGGATGTGGCGACGGCGGATGTGATCAACGTCGACGGCATCGGCGTGCTTTGGGGGGCGCGTCTTTGCGGCGTCGCACTGCCGGAGCGGGTGGCCGGCGTCGACATCATGATCAATCTGCTGAGCCTCTGCGCGAAGCGTGGCTTCAGGCCCTTCCTCCTGGGCGCCGAACAATCCGTTCTTGATGCCGTTGGAATGCGACTTGCCAGGGATCATCCGGGTCTCGTTGTCGCCGGCATGCGCAATGGCTATTTCAAGCCGGAAGACGAGGCCGGCATCGTCGAGGCGATCAACGCCTCGGGGGCCAACTGCCTGTTGGTGGCGATGCCGACGCCGCGCAAGGAGCGTTTTATCAAGCGCTATCGTGACGAACTCACCCCGAGTTTCGTCATGGGCGTGGGCGGCAGTTTCGATGTCTATGGCGGCAAGGTTGCCCGGGCGCCAAAACTAGTTCAAGCGGCCGGTCTGGAATGGCTGTTTCGCGTGGCACAGGAACCGCAACGCTTGTGGCGCCGCTACTATGACACCAACACCGCCTACGCGGCGCTGCTGTGCCGGGAGTTGTGGGGCCGTCGGGGACGCCGGAAGGTCGATCCATAAATAGCTTTACCAGACCGACGACCCTGGGCTGCTGCATCAGTCCGAAGTCGGAGCCGCTTTTTCCAGGACTATGGAACGACAATTCGGCAAATGCCGTTGCGGCCTATGCGAGCCGCAGCCGCGCCCTCAGCTTGGCTACGAATTGCATCGCGGCGGCGGGATAAAACAGCCAGGTCAGCCCGAAGAAAACCACTGCGCCAGCGGCACCGCCGGCAATGAGCGAGAAGATGGCCGGCATATTGCCGAGCAGAGCGCTGGCAAGGCTGGCGGCCAGCCCGGTGCTGAGCGAGATGACGACCGACATGCCGATGTCGCGCCATGGCACCGGCACCGGCGTCAGCCGTTCGCTGATGATGATGCAGGCTAAAAGGCCTGACAGCGATCCGCCCGCCAGCGCCAAAGCAGCGCCGACCTCCGCCATCGGCGGGATCAACAGCACGGACAATGCGATTGTCGCCACCGAGCCGAAGGAATTGGCGATGATTAGCAGCCACGGCCGCTTGTGTGCGTGCACCACGGTGCCATAGACGAAGCTGGCGAGATTGGCACACAGCACACTGAAGGCGATGATCGGAAAGAGCAGGCCGAAACGGCCGTGATACTCGGCGGGCAGCAGGAGCTGCGTGATATCGCTGCTGAGTGCGACCAGCATCGCTGCAACCGGCAGGCAAAGGCGCATCATCAAGGCCATCAATTGCGACAGCAGCCGGCCCGATGCCGCGGGCCCGTCGTCGTCGAACCGGCTGACCACCTCGGGAAAGGCGCCCATGTTGATGGAATTGGCGACCATATCGATCGGCTGGCGGGCCAGTGCATAGGCTGCAGCGAAGATCGCCACTGCGCCGGCATCGTAATAGATCTTGAGGAACACACGCTCGGCGCTGTGCAGGCCGAAGCCCACCAGCGCCATGATGACCAGGGGCACGCCGAGGACGAAGAACTCCTTTTGGGTGAAGCGTGGCGGACCGGCAACGACGCGTCGGGATGCCATGACGCCCGCCACGATGCCGGCGATCAGTACACCGAGGCTCGAGCCGAGCGATACCGTCAGAAAGGAATCTTGAAACATGACGATGGCGCCGATCGGCAGCGCCAGCTGCAGCACGGCGCGCAGGAACTCGAGCATCGAATAGACCGAATGACGCTGCTGCATCTGCAGCACCGTCAACGCGTAGCGGCCGATGGAACCGGCGATCAGGTAGCTGCAGACGGCGATCGCGAACTCGACCCAGCGCTCCGGCACGATCACTGCAGAGGCGATCACGGATATGATCAGCGCCAGCGCCGTGCTGGCAAGCAACACCCGCCCGGCCAGCATCAGGCTGCCGCGGCTGACGTCGCCTTTGCCGCCAAGCCTGAGCAAAGCGATGCGCAGCCAGTTGGTGACCGCAATGTCGGTCATTTCGCCGACGGTCACCACCAGGGTCAGCAGCCCATACTCGGTCTGGTCGATCAACCGCGTCACGATGACCAGCAGGAGCAGCGCGGAAATCCGCGTCAGCAGGATCGCCGGGGCATAGATGAGCGTGGAGCGCAGCAGCAAAAGGTTGTCCCCGGAAAATTCCCCCTCGACTAACCGTCGACCGGCGGAAAATCCAGCGCGACAGCGGCGAAGGGTGAAACAGATTCAGTTTGAACTAAAAGATTTGCCGTAAACTTACCGGGAACGTTTGCTTTGTGGTTACGCGGTCCGTGCTATCGAGAATACCATGCTGCAGAGTCTCTTACCCGATCGAAAAATACATGTCCTGGTCGCGACCCCGTCGGGTGTGTCGGGGCAGGGGGGCATCGACCGCATCATGGCGGCGCTCGACCGCGAACTCCAACGGCAGGGAGACGGAAAGATCGAGGCGCGCTTCCTTCCCAGTCGCGGTTCGGGCTCGGTCGCGCTGTCGGTCTTCTACATGATTGGCTTTTGCCTTCGGATGTTGGTCGCGCGTATTGCCGGCCGTGCCGACGTCGTTCACATCAACGTATCGAGCTTTGGCAGTACCTACCGCAAGATGGTCATCGCGAGGTGCGCGCGATTGCTCGGCATCCCCTATGTGCTGCATTTGCATGGAGCTCAATACCAGACGTTCTGGAAGGAAAAACGCAGCTTCATGAGCCGCCGCATCCGGCATATGTTCGAGCATGCCGATCGGATCGTGGTTCTGGGCCGTATCTGGCGCGACTTCGTCACTGCACGGGCGCCAGGCGCGGCCGCGAACATAGTGATTGTGCCCAATGCCACCGAGGTCCCGTCCCTGGCCCATGTCGGTGGTGGAGACAGCGTTCACATCCTGTTCCTGGGCCGTATCGGCGACCGCAAGGGCGTGCCGCAATTGTTGGACGCACTGCATCGCATGAAGCCTGTCAGGCAGTGGCGCGCCACGATCGCCGGCGATGGTGACGTCGAGGCCGTACGGGCAAGATCGGCCGGGCTGGGGCTTGCCGGAAGTATCGCCTTTCCAGGCTGGGTGGGTCCAAAAGAGGTTGCATCGCTGATCGCTTCGGCCGACATTCTGGCGCTCCCCTCATTCGCCGAAAACCTCCCGGTCTCGGTCATCGAGGGAATGGCCTCCGGCCTCGCGGTGGTCACCACGCCTGTCGGCGCGGTAGAGGACATCATCATCGACAGGAAAACCGGGTTGCTGGTGCCGCCCGGCGATGTGGCGGCGCTGACCGAGGCACTGACAGAACTGGTTGACGACACGGCGTTGCGCGCCCGTCTTGGCTCGGCTGCCATGGCGGTGCACCGGGAACGGCTGGAGCTTTCTTCGTTCGCGGCATCGATATGCCGTGTGTGGCATGAGGCGGCAAACGGCAGGCCGGTGCAAAACCATGAATTTTCTTGACGTAGCGCGCGGTGCCTATGTGCGAAGCCCGACAGCGGTCAGGCGGCTGCTGGCGCCCATGCTGGCGCTGGCGCCAACTCGGGTAAAATTTGGTGCGACCTATCGGTCGTGGCGGGGCCGGATCGCCATGGCCGCCGAGGATCCTGTCTATGCCGGGCAATTTCATCTGGCCGCGCTGCGCGCGCTGTTGCGGAAAGCCCATGCCGGCAGTCCGTTCTATCGCGAGTCGATCGACCAAGCCCTCGGTCCTGGCTTCGATCTGTCGACGCTGGGACTTGCCGACCTGCGCCGCCTCCCGGTTCTGTCCAAGGACATCCTGCGAAAGGCTGGAACTGCAGCGTTGGCGGTGCCGATTGCCCAACTGGATGAGGCCTTCGGCAACGGCTCCAGCACCGACAAGCCATTTCGCTTCTATCTCGATAAGGATCGGAGCGCCCGCGAGATGGCGTTCGTCTACCACGTCTGGTCGCGGATCGGTTTTGATGAAGGCACGGCGCGCGTCTGCTTCCGCGGCTTCAGCCTCGATGCCACCGGCAAGCGACGGCATGAATGGGACCCGGCACTCCGTGAACTGAGGCTCGCTGTCTTTCCAATGACCATCGACGACGCCGATGCCTATCTCGACCTGATCGACGCGCGGGGCATCACGTATTTTTATGGCTATCCCTCGGCCATAGAGCTGTTTTGCCGGCATATGCGCGTGCTTGATCGAGTACCAAAACGGCCCGTCAAGGGCATGATGATGATCTCGGAGCCAGTCCATCCCCATCAACGGGAGATCATCCGAAACGTTCTTGGCGACGTACCGCTGTCCTGCTTCTATGGACTCAGCGAAAAGGTGCTGTTCGCCGAAGAAACGCCCGGAACCCCCGGCAGCTACGAGTTCAATCCTCTCTACGGCCTCGCCGAATTGGTCGATGCGGCAGGCGAGCCGGTAACGGAGACAGGCAAGGAGGGAAGGCTCGTCGGCACTGGCTTCCTGTCGACCGGCATGCCTTTCATCCGCTACGATACCGGCGACTCTGCCCGGTTGGTGGAATTGCCGAATGAGGCAAACGGCCAGCGGCTTAGAGTCGAGGCTGTCATGCCGCGCCGAAACGTCGACTATCTGGTGACCGCCGACGGCGGCCGGGTGGTGACGACGCACCTGGTGCCCGACGGCCCCGCATTCTTCGACGGCATAGAGGAACTGCAATTCTACCAGGACCAGCCCGGCGAGGCATTGATTCGCTATATCCCGACCGCCGGGGCGGCACCTGCCTGCGCCGCGCGACTCGTCGAGACGTTGGTCAACCGCACAAACGGTCGTATCCGGTTTTGCCTGAAAGCCGTGGACCGCATTGCAGCCGGGCGGGGCGGCAAGCGGGCGCTCATCAACCAGCAACTCGACATATCGCGTTACTGAGACGCAAGACCCAGCGCTCGCACCAGTCCAGCATCGGCTATGGGCGGTCCATCGGGGAGGATCAGCGACATCCCATGCGGATTGGCGAATTCCCAGACAGACCAGGGTATCGCGAAGCGTTCCGCCTGCTGGCGCACCGCCTCGAGATAGCGCAGACGGTCAGCGTCGAACGCGCCCATGCGGCCGTCCGCAGACATGAGGATGACGCCGAATTCGCCCATGAACAGTCGCCGGCCTGGAATGCCATGCGCCTCGGCCCAGTCGACCGCCTGACGGAAGCTCGCCTCGAGTTGGCTCGGCCCCCAATTCTGCTCGAAATACCGGGCGATTGCTTGACGCGCCGCGACCATGTTCATCACCTGCTCGACCGGGCTCAAGCCGGCGGCGTCCACCCGGGCCTTAACGGTTTCGGTCACCTTTTCGGGCGTGCTGCTGTCGGCCGGCCAGGGCAGCCCCGAGGCGAAAGCGCCTGTCCCGTCAGACCGCTGGTGCGTGAAACTGTGCGGCTCGTACATATGGAAGCTGTAGTAGACATTCGGATCGTCAAAGCCGGGGGCGAGATTGACCAGTCCGGCAATGCTGCCGCCACAGGCGCCTGTTGCGACGATGGTGAGTTCACTGCTGACTGCGCGAATATCGCGGACCGTGTCTGCCATGATCCGTTGCCAGTCATCGCTGCCGCTCGAATCACAGGGGTAGTATGCCGGCTCGTTGTAAGGCTCGAGGGCTACCTTGTCGGTGCCAACCCTGGCCAGCATGGCGGCGACCGCCACAACCATTTCGCGATAGCTGGCGACGCCTTCGCTGTCGGCACCGTCATAGATCATCTCCATGCTGTAGGCCGGAACCTGGGTGACGCCGTGCAGGTCGAAAACCACCTTGAGGCCGGCCGACGTGACCCGCTCGACCGCGGCGGCAAGTATGTCGAGCGCCTGCTGGCGTTTGGCGCCCCGGCTGGCAAGCAGAGGGCCGGGGTCGACGCTCAGCCGGACGAAGTCGAAGCCCATCGACCGAATGTGCGTAAACGCGTCGCCGGGCCAATCGGTGAGCGGCCTATGTCCAGCGCGCCACTCCTGCTCGCTGCGATAGGGCGGCCAACGGTAGGATCCATCCTCCTCCACCGGCGACCAGTTGAGCCATTCATGCACGCCAACGCCGCGCTGCAGCGGGATCGGCGCAGCGCTGGCGGCTATCGCCATGCCGAGCATCCACGCTGCAACAAACGCCGTCCTTCTCATCGCCACTCTTTCCGTTTCATGGTTGGAGATATTAACCGCAGGATCGGAAAAGAGGATTGCGGTCGCTCGGCTTTTCGACAGCATGGTATACAAGAATCGAAACCCTGGCGGGGCGGTATGAGAATCGGCTGGTACATCAACCGGTTGCGCAGCATGGAGCCGGCTGAGGTGTTGCACCGGCTGGGCGAGCAGCGTCGAAGGATCGCTTCGCGCCGCCGCGACGGCGGTTGGCAGCGTTATGCTTCGCCCCGGTTGCAGCCGGTGCTGCGCGGATTGCGCGATGCTGTGCTGGCTGCGACACCGGCACAACGGCAAGCCATAGCGGCGGCGGCGCAAAAGGCGCTTGGCGGCGAGTTTTCCGCACTTGGGCGGACATGGCCACGGCGCGATCCCGATTGGCTGTTTCCTCCCGAGCTTTGGCGCCTTGATCCGGTGACCGGCAGGCTTTGGCCGGGTGCCGAGGCCCATACTTTCGATATCGATTTTCGCCACAGCGGCGGCCGCGGCGATGTAAAATATGTGTGGGAGATCAACCGGCTGCAGCAGTTGCCGCCACTGGCCGCCCACCTGCTTCTCGCCGGCGACGACCAGTCCCGGAGGGCCGTAGAGGCGGCGATCGACAGCTGGCATTCGGCCAACCCGCCGTTTCGGGGGGTTGGCTGGGCCTCCGGCATCGAAGTCGCGCTGCGCGCCATCAGCCTGATTGTCACCATGGACCTCGTCGGCGACCAACTGGGTGCGGCGACACGGCAGCAAGTGGGCGAAATACTGGCGGCAAGCGCCTATTGGCTGCCGCGGTTCCCCTCCCGGTTTTCCTCCGCCAACAATCATCTCGTCGCTGAACTGGCTGGCGAGTATCTGGTCGGCCTGGCGTTGGGGGCCGCACCCGACGCTGCACGCGGCGCCCTCCTGGCTGAGACGCGCAAGCAGATTCTCGCCGATGGCGCCGGTGCCGAGCAGACCCCGACATACGCGGCCTTCACCGCCGAACTCATCTTGCTGTGCGCCGCTGCGGCACGCCAGGCCGGAACGCCGTTTGCCTCGCCCGTTGAAGCGCGCCTGGCCGCTTTTGCCAATTTTGTCGCCTGGCTGCCACAAGCCGCCGGCTTTGGCGACAATGACGAAGGTCGCGTGCTGACGCTCGGGGACGAGCCGGACTATGTCCGATCCGTCGCCGCCGCCATCCATGGCTTTCTACAGATGCCGGGCAAGGCAGCGGGACCCGACGATTTTCGGGCGCTTGTCTTTGGCACGCCGTTGGAGCCGGCACCGGTGTCGCGTGGGCTGCAAACGTTCACGCAGGGCGGGCTCTCGGTCTGGCGCGGCGAGATGAACGGCCGCAGCATCGATCTGACATTCGACCACGGCCCGCTCGGCTATCTCTCGATAGCGGCTCACGGCCATGCCGACGCGCTGTCGCTCACCTTGTGCATCGATGGCGAGCCGGTGCTGGTCGATCCCGGCACCTGGCTCTACGGTTCGGGAGGCGTCTGGCGCAACTGGTTTCGCTCGACACCGGCGCATAACACGCTGAATATCGAGGGCAAAAGCCAAAGTATCATCGCCGGGATGTTCAACTGGTCGCACAAGGCGATTGCGGAGTTGGTGGAGAGCGAGCCGGGAACGCACTGGAAGCTGCGCGCCCGCCATGACGGCTATAAAAGCCGCTTCGGCGTCGTGCATCAGCGCACCGTGACGCACCAGGCCGACGGCATCGTCGTGAGCGACCAACTGCTCGGCGGCAGGCGTGTGGCCGAGGTCGTCTTTCAACTCGCAGCCGGCCTCGGCACCGACCGGGACGAAAACACGGTCACGGTACTGCGCGGCGATGAGCCGCTGATAGCCATGCGCTTTCCGGACGCTGCGGTCGACATCCGTGCCGGCGGCGACGCACCGGGGCAGGGCGGCTGGGTTTCACCGCGTTTTGGCGTCAGGCAGCCGGCCGAACGCATCGCCTGGCGTGGCGAAGTGGGCGAAGACGGAATTGAGATACACATCGCGGCAATCCGCCGGCCGCTATGATAGCGACCGGCGCTGCAGCAGAGCGGCCTCTCCGGTGTTCCGCCCATGTACGAGACTAATTGCGTTCGAACTTTTAGCGTTTTGTTACGGTTGAACTGCTAGTCTGGCGCAAATCCGGCATGCTCTTGCTTGTTGCAGCCGCAATAGCCATTTGGTTGCCGGCAACATGCAGTGGGTTTGGCAAGTTTCTTGCGTAGCAATTCGCCGGACGGCCATCTTACGGCCCAGGAGCCACCGCACCGATGTTTTCTGAATTCGCCGGATTGATTGTGGAAAAGCTTTCGAACGTCGATCTGGTGACGCTCGGCCTCCTGCTTTTCACGGCACTGGGGAGCGCGGTGGTCGCTTACTGGCGGACTGTCGAGCATAAATCCCTCAGGGACTTCTTCGATTTCGCTTTCCCGGCGGAGGTCATCCTGCACCCGTCGGCGCGAGCGGATGTCCTATTTTGGGTCACCAAACGGGCGATGATGCCATTCCTGCTCATCCCTGCCGGCGCCACCTTCGTTGCCGCCGTCGGCTATGGGACGCACCACGCAATCGGCTGGCTGCTTGATATTGAGGCGCCGCTCATCGACGGCCCGGCCGGACCGGTGACGATCGTCATCTTCACCGCAACCATGCTGATCGCCTACGACATTTCGTACTATCTCTACCATGTTGCCCAGCACCACTTCCCGTTCCTGTGGGAGTTGCACAAAGTGCATCATTCGGCCGAGGTGATGGTGGGAATCACCAAGGACCGGGTTCATCCGCTGGACGACCTGATGAACCGTATCTGGGATGGCGTCATCCCGGGGATCTGCTTCGGCATCTGGAGCCTGATCGCGCTCGATCCAGTAGAGATCGCCATCTTCGGCATCAACGTCTATGTCATCCGCAACATCCTGATGATGGACTTTGTTCGTCATACCCATTTCAAGATTTCCTTCGGCCCGTTGAACAACGTCATCTTGTGTCCGCACTGGCACCAGGTGCACCACAGCATCGACCCTCGCCACTACGACAAGAATTTTGGCCTGCTGTTTTCGTTCTGGGATCGCCTCTTCGGGACGCAGTTTGTCCCGGATCCGGATGAAGACCTCAAATTTGGCCTGATAGATCGCGATGTGCGCGACTATCAATCGCTCTTTGGGCTTTACGTCCTGCCGCTCAGGAAGATGGGAGGGCATCTCCGCAGACTGTTCCAGAGGCGTCCGGATGCCATCGCAGAGGATCGTTCCCCTTCATGAACACCATTGTTTCGATTGACGCCTCGAGCGCAGAGCGCCTGGAAGTTGTCCGTTCGGCGGATCGCCTGGCTGCGATCGAAGCCGATTGGATGAATCTCTGGCATCGCACCGATGGGCTGGTCTTTCAGAGTCATGCCTGGATTTCGGCCTGGTGGAATACCGTAGCTGACCGTGACCAGCGCGCGCTGCGGATCGGCCTGGTCTGGAATGGTGACAGGCTCGTTGCTGTCGTTCCCATGGCGATCCGCAAGCGCAAGGGCCTGCGGTTTCTCGAATGGGCGGCCAGCAGCTATACCGATTACGGCGATATTCTCGTTGCTCCGGAATGCTCGTTATCGGCCCTGCAGGGAGTATGGGCCCGGATCTGTGACGCCGGTGGCTTCGATATTGCCTTTCTCAATCGTCTCTTGCCGGGTGCGGCGGCCCGCAAAATTCTCACTCCGGATACCTCCAGCGGGATCAGGCTTCGCCCCAATCACAGGGAGGAAGTCAGTTATCGCGTCGCCGGACAGTGGGCGAGCGGAGGAGCGTGGTTCGCGGAGCAGTCGAAAAAGACACGGCAGAATTATCGGCGCGGCGTCAAGACGTTGGAAGAAGCCGGCGAAATGAAATTTCGCCTGCTTGCGCCAGACGAGCCACTGCAGCCGGTACTCGACCGGCTCTCTGCCCTGAAGCGCAGATGGCTGTTCGAGCGCAAGCGTGAATCGCAACTTTTCGAAGAGGGAGCGCCGGTACTGGCCGCACTTGTTGACGCGCTGGCGCGTGCCGGCGTGCTGCACATTTTCGTACTTGAATGCGATGGCGCAATGGTCGCGGTTTCCATCAACTTCGTCCAGCACCACACCATGATGGCGTTCGTGACCACTTTCGATCCGGATTTCAGCCAGGCGTCGCCGGGCATGATCCTGATGATGGACTACATACAGTGGTCGTTCGATCACGGCTTGAGCACGGTCGATTTCCTGTGCGGCGCAGAGGCGTTCAAGCATAAATTCGCAACGCAGGGCGTTGTCCTGCAATCCGTCCTTGGGACGCGCACGGCGCAAGGCTCGCTCGCTTCCCTTGCCGATCGTATGCGTCAAAGGGTCCGGCACGCACGGGGGCGCGGATTGGCAACGACAGCTTGATTTTCGGCTTTGATCGGCGCTGGAACGCCCTGTCCGACCGGCAATGGCAAGCGGTGCCATATCGCTTCCGGGCCGCCGGCAGCACGAACTGCTCAAAGTGCCGATTGCGTCTGAGCTGGAACGACCCGCCAGATCTTGTTGCCGACATCATCCGCCACCAGCAGGGCGCCGCGCCGGTCTATCGCCACGCCCACAGGACGGCCATATGCCTTGTCGTCCTCGCTCAGGAAGCCGGTGAGGATGTCCTGGGGCGGGCCGGAGGGCCTGCCGCCTGAAAACGGCACGAAAATCACCTTGTAGCCGCTGCGCGGCCTGCGGTTCCACGAGCCATGCTGCCCGACGAAAGCACCATTCCTGTATTGAGGACCGAACAGGTCGCCTGTGTTGAAGGTCAGTCCCAATGAAGCCGTGTGCGCCCCGAGCGCATAGTCCGGCTTGATCGCCTGGGCGACGAGGTCGGGCCGCTGCGGCTTGACGCGATTATCGACGTGCTGGCCAAAATAGCTGTAAGGCCAGCCATAGAAGCCGCCATCCTTCACCGAAGTCATGTAATCCGGCACCAGATCGCTGCCGATCTCGTCGCGCTCGTTGACGACGACCCAGAGCTCACCGCTTTCCGGGTTCCACGACAGGCCGTTCGGATTGCGCAGGCCGGAGGCGAAGAGACGCGTCTGTCTCGAGGTGAGATCGATCTCCAGCACGGCGGCTCGGTTCTCTTCTTCCTCCAGGCCGTTCTCGCCGACATTGGAATTGGATCCGACCGTCGCATAGAGCTTCGTCCCGTCCTGCGAGGCGGTCACGTCCTTGGTCCAGTGGTGGTTCCTCCCCGCGGGCAGGTCGACGATCTTCTCCGCTGGTGCGGTGATCTCGGTCGCACCCTCCTGGTAGGGAAAGGCCACAATTGCATTGGCGTTGGCGACGTAGAGCTTGCCGTTGAGCAGGGTCATGCCGAATGGCGAGAACAGCCCGGTGAGAAAGGCGGTTCTGGTTTCTGCAACCCCGTCGCCGTCCTGATCGCTCAGCAGCGTGATGCGATTGGCGCTATGCGTCCCCGCGCCGGCCTGGCTCTGGAAGAAATTGACGAAGAAGCGCCGTATGCTGAAGCCCTCCTCCGGCCTGGGCGGCGCATTGCTCTCGGCCACCAGCACGTCGCCGTTTGGCAACACATACAGCCAGCGCGGATGGTCGAGCCCGCGGGCATATTCGTTGACTGCAAATCCCTGGGCCGCTGTCGGCTTGGTGCCCTGCGGCCATGGCATGGCCTTGGCGACATGGACGGTCGGCAGCCAGGTCGGATTGGGCTCCGGCAGGGTCGGGTTGGGGCCATAGGTCTCGGCGATCGGAACGGTCGCCTCTTCGCGCGACAGGAAGAAGATCGCTCCTGCGGCGATTACGAGAACAATGATCAGCATGAGAAGGGCGGTAGCCAAGTTTTTCACCAGAACCTCGAAAAACGTCGAAAGAACGCAAACGCGCTTATCGCGTTGCGGTTGCCGACGCAGCGGCCGATCGGGAGAAGTAGGCCGCAAGCGCGCGGACGTCGTCGTCCGTCAGACCCTTCGCGGCATTTGCCATGAGATGGCCGAAGCGCGTTCCGCCACGCTTTCCCGCCCTGAACAACCCAAGCTGCGTCTCGATGTAGGGCGCCGGCTGGCCGGCGATCGAGGGATAGAGCGGGCTGCGGTCGTGTCTTCCGTGACAGCCGAGACAGGCGGGCACATTGGCCTCCCTGACGCCGCTCTCGGCGATTTCCTTGCCGCGCCGGACAAGTGCTGGATCGCCGCCGCCGCCGGGGTGCATCGCCGGCAGGGCAGCGAAATGCTTGGCCAGGTCCGGCCAGAACTGAGGCCCTGCCGCAATGGCGGGCAGGCTCATCAACCCGCTTGCCCGGCCTTCCTCGGCATAGGCACGCAGGCTTTCAAGCAGATACGCCTCGCTCTGCCCGGCAAGAACGGGTATGGCGGGACCGCGTCCAAAACCGTCCTCGCCGTGGCAGCGGGCGCAATCCGCCAGCGCTTGCGGCAGGGTTTCGGCAGCGCCTGCAGGAGGCGCAAGCCTTTCGCCATAGGCGAGATCGCGATAGGCGGCCTCGTCCAGCGACGGCAGTTCGCGCAGGAAGGCGACCATCGCCCAGACCTCGTCGTCGCGTTCCTGTGTCGGCCAGGCCGGCATGCCGGTGAAACGCACGCCGTGCTTGACGATACGAAAAAGCTCCGCGTCCGACCATTCGCCGACGGCCCCGGCAAGGTCAGGCGGCTGCGGCAGCATTCTCATGACGACAGGAGATCGCGGCTCGCCCGGCGCGCCGTGACAGATGGCGCAGCCGCGTGCGAAATGCCCGGCGGCCGGCTGAATCGCATGGCGCGGCAGAGCCTCTGGAGCGTCGACCGCCAAGGTATAGGTGCGCACAGCCGATCGCATGGCGAAATGGAGGAACCATTCCGTGATCTTCCAGTGGCCGCTCGAGGCACCGACATTGAAAAAGCCGATCCAGGCCGCCAGCACCACGACGAAGGGCAGAATGGCAAGTCCTATGGCGAGCTTCTTCCAGCTGATATGCATCAGACCGTCTTCCGCGGTGGTGTGGCGAGGATGCGCGCGAAAAGCGTCACGCCGCCGGCCAGGTAGACCGCGGCGCCGACCAGAAGCATGATGACGCCGCCAAGTTCCTGATCCTGCTGGGCGGAAAGCGCGATGCCGAAGCAGCTTGTCTCGCCGGTCCCATAAAGCGGCCGCGGGGTCAGCGCCAGAAGCGCGCCGAGCAAGGTCATGTGGATGGACGTCAGAAGCAGGGCGAAGGCGCCGGCGGCATAGCCTGTGGTGTCCGAGCCGCGGCGCGGCAGGCAGGCCAGCCACAGGAACAGCCCGGCGGCAAGGAACGTGACCTGCTCGACAGCGGTGATAAACAGCGAGCTTTGCGCCAGAGCCCGCAAGGCCGGTGCGTGCCAGGACCAGACGACGATGAGTTCGACGAGGGAGGCGGGGAGGGCGAGGGTGAACGACCGGCTCGCACCTGGTGTCGGGCCGAGCGGGACCCCAATCGCCATCAGCGGCGCGGCGATCGCCACCACTCCCATATGCGCCAGCATGTGCGCCGAAAACGAATCCCGCAAGCCATCGAGCAGCGGCCCGAGCCAGACCAGGGCAAGGACGAGGATGCCGAGGATGAGGCAGGCGCGTCTCACCGGATACACTCCGTCAGGAACAATGCAGGCATCGCGGTGAAGATCACGGCGATGAAGCTGAGACCCGAGAGCAGCAGCGTCGCAAAGCCCTGGAACAGGGTCCGGTCGCGTCTCGTCGGATCGTCGTGCGGCGGATCGTCTGTGCCGAAGCCCCATTGCCGCCAGGCGAGCCATGCTGACAGGGCGATCAGCGAGAGGGCGATCACGGTGGCGGCGGCGATGCCGGCGCGCACAGCGCTGAAACTCAGCCCGACAAGCTCGGGCTTGGCGCAATAGATCGCCGCGCCGATGTAGCAAACAAGGAAATGCGCAGCCCACACCACCGGCGCAGTGAACAGCGTCCACAGTGTTTCGATCTGTTTTGGGACAAGCCACATCGGCGCCTCACATCGCTGCCGGAAAGAGCCCGATGATGGCGAAGGTGGTGACGGCGGCAATCAGCAGGAAATGCCAGTAGAGCACCACATTGCCTAGATCCAGGTCATGCTTCGGCGTCAGTCGGCCGGCCAGCGAGCGGGCCAGGCAATAGGCCTGCATGACTGTGCCGAGCGCTGCATGGGCGAGCACCCAGATCACCAGGATCCAGACGATTGCGGGATAGACGTGGCGCGTCGGGTCCATGCCTGGAGACAATGGCGCGGCCAGGCCTGTGGCGGACGCGGCAACGGTCGTTAGCAGGGACAGCACCAGCAAGCCGCGCATAGTGGCCGTAGCGCCGCGCCTGTTGACCGTGCGTGCCGCCACCATCAGGCCCCACGCCGTAGCGAACAGGCTGGCAGCCACCAGCGACCAGACCGCATCGGGCCCGGCAATCCCCGCGGTGAAGTTGGCATGGATCGTCCAGTAGAAGAAATAGCCGAAGACGAGGCTGGCGAACGCGGTGCCATCGCCCACCATGGTGATGAACATCGCCCACCAGCCGACCGAATCGGAGCCGGAGGCATAAAGCGGCAGGCTGAGGCCCAGGCCGACATCCTTTTCCGGTTTCTCGGGGATTTCGCCAGTGCCCGTCCAGAGCCAGTAGATGACTGCGCAAAAGCAGATGATTGCGGCCAGCGCCGTCGCGATCCACCAGTGGAAGGTAAGCGCGATGAAGGCGCCTCCGAGCGAAAGAGCCGAGACGATGGTGACATGGGAGGTGCCGCCGACGCGCAGCACCTGGACGGGTTCGGCGTCGAGCACGCTGGTGACCAGTCCCTCGCGCCATCCCTCTTCCGCGTCGGGCAGATAATAGCGGCCTTCATTGACTTTGCGGGCAAGGTCCTTCTGGTCCCACAAGGGGTAGCGGCTGCGCACGATGGGTATCGAGCGGACGCCCCAGTTCTCCTCCGGCTCGGAAATCCATTCCAGCGTGCCGGCATTCCACGGGTTGAATTCGCCGCGCGGCTGCCGGTGCTTTGGCCTGAGCACGTCGAAGACGACCACCAGCACGCCCGCGGCGAAAATGAAGGCTCCGGCCGTCGAGATCAGGTTCAGCCAGTTCCAGCCGATTTCGGCTGGATAGGTGAAGACGCGGCGGGGCATGCCGCGCAAGCCGCTCAGATGCATGGGGAAAAAGGAGATGTTGAAGCCGCAGAACATCAGCCAGAAGGCGAGCCGCCCCAACCCGTCTGAGAGCTTCTTCGCGTCGATCAGCGGGTAATAGTAATAGAGCCCGGCCACGACCGGGAAAAGCATGCCGCCGATCAGCACATAATGGAGATGCGCAACGACAAAATACGTGTCGTGCGCCTGCCAGTCGAACGGTGCGAGCGCCACCATGACGCCTGTCAGTCCGCCGATGACGAAGATGGCAAGCCCTCCGGTGCCGAACAGCATCGGGGTCGAGAAGATCACCCGGCCGGCCAGCATGGTGGCGATGAAGACGAAGATCTGCACGCCGGTCGGTATCGCCACCGCCTCTGAGGCCGCCGAGAAGAAGGCCAGCGAGATCTGCGGCAGGCCTGTGGCAAACATATGGTGCACCCACAGGCCGAAGGAAAGGAACCCTGTCCCCACTGCCGCGAGCACGATCCAGGAGTAACCGACGATCGGACGCTGGGAGAAAGTCGGCACGATCATGGCCATCAGCGCGATCGCCGGCAGGAAGATGATGTAGACTTCCGGATGGCCGAATATCCAGAACAGATGCTGCCACAGCAGCGGGTCGCCGCCGCGCGCTGCGTCGAAGAACGGCCAATCGAACATCCGTTCCATCTCGAACAGGAGGTCGCCGGCGATCAGCGGCGGGAAGGCGAACAGGATCATTCCGGCAACGATCAGCAGGTACCAGGCGAAGAGCGGCATCAGGTTGATGCGCATGCCCGGCGCGCGGCATTTCATGATGCCGACGATGAGCTCGACGGCGGCCGCGATCGAGGCGACTTCGATGAAGGAAAGGCCGAGCAGCCAGATGTCGGCGCCAATGCCGGAGAACTCCTTGTCGGTGGCGAGCGGCGGATACATGAACCAGCCTGCCGACGGCGCCGCATTGAAGAAGATCGAGCCGCAGACGAAGATACCGCCGAGCAAAAAGCTCCAAAAACTGAAGGCTCCGAGGCGCGGAAACGGCATTTCGCGGGCGCCCAGCATCGGCGGCAGCAGGAAGATCGCGACCGCCTCGAAGATCGGCACCGCGAACAGGAACATCATCACCGTGCCGTGCAGGGTGAAAGCCTGGTTGAATAAGTCGGCCGAGAGGAAGTCGTTGTCGGGCGCGGCGAGCTGTAGCCGCACCAGGAGCGCGAGCACGCCGGCAAACAGCATGAAGGCGAAGGCCGCCGAGCCGTACCAGAGGCCGATCTGGTAATTGTTCACCGAGGTCCAGTAGCGCCAGCCGGTTGGATTGGCCCAGACGGCGCGCAGCCGCTGTTCCTGCGCCTTGTATTCTTCCGGCGAACGCTCCTTGACAGCGCTCATCGCAGGCCCCTCAGCCAGGCGGCCATAGCGCGAATGTCGCCCGGCGGCAACATGTCGAAGGCCGGCATCCCGGAACCAGGCTTGATCAGGTCGGGCCGGGCGATGAAGCGGGTGACGGCGTCTTCGGTGTTGGGCAGGATTCCGGCTGCGACGGTGGCGCGGGAACCGATATGCGAAAGATCCGGGCCGATCAGGCCGCGCGCATCGGTGCCCGCGACGACATGGCAGGACCCGCAGCCATGGCGCAGGAACAGCGCGCCGCCGCTTGCGCCAGCCCCTTCCGCGGGAATTGCCTGGGCGGCAAGCCAGGACTGGAAGGCTTCGGGCGCCATGGCGACGGCCGAGAGCGCCATCAGCGCGTGAGACGTGCCGCAATATTCCGCGCACGGGCCGCGGAATATACCAGGTTTCGTGGCCATGATCGAAAGCCTGTTGGTGCGGCCGGGGATCATGTCCATCTTGCCGCCGAGCGGTGGGATCCAGAAGGAATGGATCACATCGGCGCTTTTCAGGGTCAATTCGACCCGCTCGCCGACCGGCAGCCTGATCTCGTTGGCAGACGCGACCGGCGGTCCCAGAGGAGGGTGATAGACAACTTCCCACCAGAACTGCCTGCCGGTGACTTCGATCCGCAGGGCGGCGGGGCTCGCCTGGGCGAAGGGCCGAAGGCCAGGCATCAGCCACAGCGCATAGGCGAGCAGCGCACAAAGCGTGACCGAGGGGAAGACTACGCCGCCCCAAAGGATGATGCTGCTGGCAGACTTTTCGGCCAGCCTGCGGCGATTGACGAGGGCTGCATGAAGAAGCAGGCCGACCACGCCCAGCCAGATAACGGCGCCGCCGCTTAGCATGATCCAAAACAGCATTTCTATCTGCTGCGCTTCCGCTCCCGCGGGCTCAAGTGCCGACTGAGTGCTCGTCTGGGCGCCGGCAGAGCCGCTCGCGAGCAACAATGACGCAGCTGACAGGCTGAAATATCGACCCATTTGCAACCCCTCCGCGGTAAACCGGCGAGAGGGGCGGAAGGTTCCGGGCAACTGAGCGTTCGAACTGGTGGAATGAACGTGTCGGTCGAGTCAGTGGACGGTTTTGCGTGTCGGCGGTTTTGCGCGCGAGTCGATGGCTTTCTGCAACAAGACGCGGGCCTCGCGTGTCAAACCTTTGGGCCAGAAGTGGCCGGAGCTCATGGCGCCGCAGAGGCTACGAATTCTTCACCGACAGCAGTCCTTTTATGATTGGTTTCTGTCACCAGAAATCCTTGTGGCCGGTTACGATCTGTTCTTCGAGTTCAGGGAATGGGCCACGGATTGCTACATGGCGCCGTCCGGCGGCGAACACCTGATGACAGCTCAGATCGAGGGTCAGATTCTCCGAATTGTCTCCGGTCAGCTCGGCCAGCCGCCTTTCGCTGAGTCCGTAGACCACGGTGCCGATGCCGGCCCAGTAACAGGCCCCGGCGCACATGCAGCACGGCTCGACCGAGGTCACCAGCGTGCATCGCTCGAGAAAGGTCGGGTCGTATTGCTGCGCAGCCGCGCGGGCCACGTTTGCCTCTGCGTGGCCAACGCCGCGATCCCGCGCGTAGGTGTTGCCCGATGAAAGCAGCACGTCGCCCTCCGGCCCGACCAGGAGCGCCCCGAAAGGATGATTGCCACTCGCCCGGCTCTCGGTGGCGATCTCCACGGCGAGACGTAGATATTCGGTATCGCTCTTCATGGCCGCCTCCTTGGGGTGCCCGTTCGTAACTGTACGCGTAAAGACCTCTTGGACAATTTTCAACGAGTGACGAAACAATTGCGCTCGATCGCCGTTTGCGCGTCATGACGGGCATTTTGGGCGGGTGTTGGATTGCCCAGAGGAGGCGACGATGAGCGCAACCGGCTTGGAAGTTTTTGACAAAACCCTGCAGACGACAAACATCTGGCTGGACGAGATCATGGCCGATCACGGGCCCGACAGGCGCGTGGCCTGGCATATGCTGGGAGCCGTTCTACGCACCTTGCGGGATTGGCTGCAGATTGAACTGGCTGCCAATTTGGGGGCTGAACTGCCGCTTCTCGTGCGCGGAGCCTACTATGATCGGTATCGGCCGCGTGATCTGCCGACGAGCAGCCGTTCGTTGGAGGATTTTTTGCAGCGGGTGGCCGAGGAGATGAAATCCACTCGACCGGTGAATCCCGAGGATGCGACGAGATCCGTGTTCAAGGTACTCGCCAGGCATGTCGACCTCGGCCAGTCGGCCAAGGTGCGGGACGCGTTGCCGAAGCAGATCCGGGCGCTTTGGCCCGAAAGTGTTGGAGTCTAGCAGCAAGACCAAAGTCGGGCCTGCCGATGCGGTTCTCAACCGCCTCCGCCCGCGCGGTCGTTTTCCTCGCGATACAGTCGCTCGGTGGCCCGATCGCTTTCTCTGCGCTCTGCAGGCCCACGGCGTCGCCGCGTAAGGAGTGCGTAGGCGAGCAGGATTGCCAGCAGTAGCGGGCCGCCAGCAACCACGATCAACCACATGCTGTTCTCGAACATGGGACATCTCCTTTCCCGCGTTACCCATCAGGAGCGAAACCGTTGCTCCCGGTGCAGGGTTGGACACCGCAGTGCAACTCTCTTCGCCGAATGGCCAGTGATTCGCCATTCAACTGCTGAACGCGGGCAACTGCTGAACGCGGGCAACTGCTGAACGCGGGCAACTGTTGAGCGCGGGCAACCGTTGAGCGCGGGCAACTGCTGAGCGCGGGCGGTTTATTGCTTCAGAAAGGCAACTTGTACCCAGCGGGCTGTTGCGCTCGGCAAGCGCTGGTGGAAGAATGGACTTCCCTCGGAAACGTTCCATTGTGCGAGCCATTCGCTGGCTGACTTCCAGGCGTTCACGATATCTGTCTGGACCCCTAACATCCGGTCGCAGACGCACTACGTGTAATAGGGAACCACAAAGGCTTTCCGACAGTTGAGTGAAGAGGCGACAGCAACCAGACCGGCCGGGGCGAGGAATACCATGCGCGAGAACCACTCCGACGTCTTCGATCTGTTTTCGGAGATTTACACCAATGCGGCGCAGGAGGAGATAAGCATCCAGCAATATCTCCTTGCCTGCCGCGAGGATAAATCGATGTATGCTTCGGCGCCCGAGCGGATGGTCGAGGCGATCGGCGAGCCCACCCTGATCGACACCAGCATGGATGAGCGGCTCGGCCGCATTTTCTCGAACAGGACAATCAAGGTCTATCCCACCTTCGCCGAGTTCTATGGCATGGAGGACACGATCGAGCGCATAGCCGGCTATTTCCGCTATGCCTCTCAGGGGCTCGAGGAGCGCAAGCAGATTCTCTATCTGCTTGGCCCTGTCGGCGGCGGCAAGTCCTCGCTCGCCGAACGGCTGAAGAAGCTGATGGAGGAGCGTCCGATCTATACTTTGAAGGTCGGCGACCAGATCAGTCCGGTTTTCGAATCGCCGCTCGGGCTTTTCAATCCTGACCGCATGGGCGACCTTTTGGAGGACAAATACGGCATCGCGCGGCGCCGGCTGAACGGTCTTATCTCGCCATGGGCGGCCAAGCGCCTCGACGAACTGTCCGGCGACATCTCCAAGTTCAGCGTCGTCAAGCTCATGCCTTCGCGGCTACGCCAGATAGGCATCTCCAAGACCGAGCCAGGCGATGAGAACAACCAGGACGTTTCGGCCCTGGTCGGCAAGGTCGACATAAGACAGCTCGAGCATTTCAGCCAATCCGATCCGGACGCCTATTCCTACAGCGGCGGCCTGAACCGGACCACGCAGGGGCTGCTCGAGTTCGTCGAGATGTTCAAAGCGCCGATCAAGGTCCTGCATCCGTTGCTGACCGCTACCCAGGAAGGCAGCTACAACGGTACGGAAAACTTCGGATCTTTCCCGTATCAGGGCATCGTCGTAGCCCACTCCAACGAATCGGAATGGCTGCAGTTCAAGAACAACAAGAACAACGAGGCATTCCTCGACCGTATCCTGGTGGTCAAGGTGCCGTATTGCCTGCGGGTCACCGAAGAAAGGCAGATCTACGAAAAGCTGCTGCGCGAAAGCGAATTGGCCTCCAGTTCCTGTGCACCGGAGGTTCTCGACATTCTCAGCCGGTTCACCGTCTCGACCCGTCTGGCCGAGCACGACAATTCGCCGCTCTACACCAAGATGCGCGTTTATGACGGCGAGAACCTCAAGGACATAGATCCCAAGGCGAAGTCGGTTCAGGAATACCGCGATGCCGCCGGGGTCGATGAAGGCATGACCGGCGTCAGCACGCGCTTTGCCTTCAAGATCCTGTCGCAGACCTTCAACTACGACACCAAGGAAGTGGCCGCCGATCCCGTGCATCTGATGTACATTCTGGAGGAGGCGATCAAGCGCGAGCAGTTCCCCAAGGAAACGGAAGCCGCCTATCTCGACTTCATAAAGTCGGAACTGGCCACGCGCTATGCCGAGTTCATCGGCCATGAAATTCAGAAGGCCTATCTGGAATCCTACAGCGAATACGGCCAGAACCTGTTCGACCGCTACATCGCGTATGCCGATGCCTGGATCGAAGACCAGGACTACAAAGACCCCGATACCGGCCAGATCCTCAATCGCGAGGTGCTCGACAACGAACTGTCGCAAGTCGAAAAGCCGGCCGGCATTGCCAACCCCAAGGACTTCCGCAACGAGGTCGTGAAGTTCACGTTGCGCGCCCGGGCGAGGAACCATGGCCGCAACCCTTCGTGGACGAGCTATGAAAAGCTGCGCGAAGTCATCGAGAAGCGGATGTTCGGCCAGGTCGAGGATCTGCTCCCGGTGATCAGCTTCGGCTCCAAGCAGGACAGCGTAACGGAGAAGCGGCATACCGAGTTCGTGCATCGGATGGTCGGACGCGGTTACACCGAACGCCAGGTCCGCCGACTGGTGGACTGGTACATGCGGGTGAACAAGGCGGGCTGAGTCCGGCCGGGATGGTTCCATGCCGATCTTTGTCGATCGCCGACTGAACCCAAAGGACAAGAGCCTCGGCAACCGCCAGCGCTTCCTGAAGCGTGCGCGCGAAGAGCTGAAGCGAAGCATCCGGGATCGGATCCGTACCGGCAAGATCGCCGATGTCGACAGCGAGCACGCCGTCTCGATGCCAGCGAGGGGCACAGCTGAGCCGAGCTTCAGCGACGCGAAGGACAGCGGCAGGCGGCAGCACATCCTGCCGGGCAACAAGCATTTCGCCCCGGGCGACCGGGTTCCGAAGCCCGGCCAGGGCGGCGGCGGCTCATCTCCCGGGAAAACGGTCTCGGAGGACGATTTTCGTTTCGTGCTTTCGCGCGAGGAGGTGCTCGACCTCTTTTTCGAGGATCTCGAACTTCCCGACATGGTCAAGCTCAACCTCAAGGAGATACTATCCTTCAAACCGCGCCGCGCCGGGTTCGCGGCGACCGGTTCGCCGACCAACATCAATGTCGGGCGCACGATGCGAAACAGCCATGGTCGCCGTATTGCGCTAAGGCGCCCCAAGCAGGAGGAACTCGATGCGATTGCGGAGCAACTCGCAATCCTGGAGGCCGAGCCGCAGAGCGCGGCGCCGGCACGCCAGCGCATTGCAGCGTTGCGGGAGGAGCTTGAGCGACTTGAGCGCCGCCGCAAGCGGATCGCCTATGTCGATCCCGTCGACATCCGCTTCAACCGTTTCGACGCCCAGCCCGTACCGAACGCCAATGCGGTCATGTTCTGTCTCATGGACGTATCCGGCTCGATGGGCGAACGCGAGAAGGATCTGGCCAAGCGCTTCTTCGTGCTGCTGCACCTGTTCCTGAAACGGCGCTACGACCGCACCGAAATCGTCTTCATCCGCCATACGCACGAGGCGCAGGAGGTGGACGAGGAAACCTTCTTCTACAATACGCAAAGCGGCGGCACGGTTGTTTCCACGGCACTCGAGGAAATGCACCGCATCATCGCGCAACGCTATCCCAGCAACGAGTGGAACATCTATGCCGCCCAGGCGTCGGACGGCGACAATTTCGTCACCGATTCTGAGCGTTGCATCGGCCTGATGGACGGCCAGATCATGCGCCTGTGCCAGTATTTCGCCTATGTCGAGATCATCGACGAGCGTGAGAGCCATATTTTCGGCACCACCGACAATGGAACCTCGCTCTGGCGCGCCTACAGCGTTGTCAACCAGCGATGGCCGAATTTCCAGATGAGCCGTATCGCCAACGCAGCCGACATCTATCCGGTCTTTCGCCAGCTCTTTGCCAGGCAGCCGGTCTTGCAGAAAAGCGCTTGAGGGGAGCCGATGGCGAACCAGACCATCAAGTCGGGCCAGACCAGCAAGTCGGGCCAAACCAGCAAATCAGGCCAAACCGGCAAACCAGGCCAAACCAGCAAATCAGGTTTGCTCTTTTCGGGGTCCGACTGGGATTTCAAGACACTGTCGCGCGCCTACGAAGCGATCGAGGCGATCGCCATCGAAGAGCTTCATCTCGACATCTATCCGGTGCAGATGGAGATCATCTCGTCCCAGCAGATGCTCGACGCCTATTCCTCGGTCGGCATGCCGCTGATGTATCGCCACTGGTCCTTCGGCAAGCATTTTCTCTACCAGGAATTGCTCTACCGCAAAGGCGGGCGGGGGCTCGCCTACGAGCTGGTGATCAATTCCAATCCTTGCATCGTCTACCTGATGGAGGAAAACACCATGGCCCTGCAGGCCTTGGTGACAGCTCATGCAGCGCTTGGCCATAATCATTTTTTCAAGAACAATCATCTGTTCCGGCAATGGACGGACGCGAGCGCGATCCTGAGTTATCTGGACTTTGCCAAGGGTTACATTGCCCGTTGCGAGGAGCGGCACGGCGTTGCCGCGGTGGAGGCGATCCTCGATGCGGCCCACGCGCTGATGGAACAGGGGGTCTTCAGATATCGCCGGCCGCCGAAGCTGTCGTCGGAGCGGCAGCGTGTAGGCGTTCGTGAGCGCCTGGAGTACGAAGAGCGTTCTTACAACGATCTGTGGCGCACGCTGCCGCCTTCGAAGGGTGGAGACAATGTTGGGGAAAAGAATTCCGACATCGCGGAGCGAAAGAAAACGCTCAAGCTGCCCGAGGAGAACCTGCTTTACTTCCTGGAAAAAAACAGCTTGGTCCTGGAGCCCTGGCAGCGTGAAATCGTCAGGATCGTCCGCGTCGTCGCGCAATACTTTTATCCGCAGCGGCAAACGCAGGTGATGAACGAAGGCTGCGCCACCTTCGTGCACTACACACTGATGAACATGCTGTTCGATCGTGGCCTGATCAGCGAAGGCGCGATGCTGGAAATCCTGCGCAACCATTCGAACGTGATCTTTCAGCCGGGCTTCGACGACCCGCGGTTTTCCGGCATCAATCCTTATGCGTTGGGCCTCGACATGATGCAGGACATCCAGCGCATAGCGACCGAGCCGACTGCCGAGGATCGTGACTGGTTCCCCGATATCGCCGGCAACGGCGACTGGCGCGAAACCCTGCTCGACGCGTGGGCGAACCATCGCGACGAATCTTTCATCCGCCAGTATCTGAGCCCCGCCCTGATGCGGAAGTGGCGGTTCTTTGTCCTCGCCGACGCCGCCAGCGAGCCGCATTACGAAGTCGCGTCGATACACAATGAGCGTGGCTACGAAAAGATACGCGCCGGGCTCGCCCAGAGCTACGACATCGGCGCGAGCCGGCCGGATATCCAGGTGGTGGATGTCGATCTGCTCGGCGACCGGCAGTTGCGACTGGAGCACAAGGTGAAGAACGGCATCATGCTGGAGGAGGCCAGTCGCGACGCCACGCTGCGCCATATCCGGACCCTGTGGGGCTATGAGGTCAGCCTGGCGGCGATCGATGCGCAAACCGGCGGGACGCTCAACGAACGTTCGACCAGCCAAATCGGGGAATGACCAAACCGGAATGGCCGGCGACGGCATCGTTCTACTGCCGGGTTTTTACTCCTGGGTCCAATGCTCCGGGGTCGAATGCTCCGGGTCCAATGCTCTGGCCGTCGGACCCGGAAAGGTCGGTTCCGTAGGAATCTCCGATGGTGTATCGGGAGGAATTTCGACGGGCTGCCTTTCGGGGCTGGGAACGGGATCAGGCGAAGGCGGAGGAACGCCCGGAGGCTCACCAGGCGGAGTCTCCGGCGGAGCAGGAGGCCGGGCCGGCTCAGGATTGGGATTATCCGGTATCGGCACGGGATTGTTCGGGTCTGGATCAGGATCGGTCATCGGAGACTCCCCGAAGCTTGCTTCACATCTCCTCGGCGCCAATGTGTTTCCACTCAACAGCTCCGGCGCCAATGAATAGCTCGTTCTCGCTCTCGACCCCGGCCTAGACGTGGGTCGTTCGCAGCGGCATGTGTCTCCTTCCGTTTGCTCGGAGGAGGGTCATCCAGCGTGACAACCATCGCGCCGAACGATGGTTCCCTGCCTTGGCGGTGGGGCTCAATGCCAGCGGCGTTGAATAATGGAGCGGCGGCTCCACCTTCGTCGCCTTTACCGTGTCGGCGAGCACGCTATGTACGCCGCGTATTGCCAAGACGGTTCAGGGAGGAACAGCATGCGCGCGTTCATGATTGTCACCCTTCTTCTGGTCGCAATCGCAATGGCGCTGTCGCTCGCACACGCGTTGGAGTTGCCCGGCAAGTTGCGCCTCAAGGAGGCCACCTACAAATCTGTGCAGGAGATCTACTATCCCGGCTTCACGATCGGCGGGTTTGCCGAGATCGGCGGCATCATTGCACTCGCCATCCTGCTTTACCTCACGCCCTATCCAGGCGGTCGATTCTGGTGGACTTTGGCGGCCCTTGTCTTCCTGGTGGCGGAACATGCGACCTATTGGCTGGTAACACATCCCGTCAACAATTTCTGGGTGGAGGACGTCGCAGTGTCGAAACCAGCCGCGACGTTTTTTTCAATGCTCCGCCGGAAGCAAAGCGGCGACTGGAAAGACTTGCGCGATGTTTGGGAAGCCTCGCACGTCGCCAGGGCAGGCCTGGCGATGCTGAGCCTGATCTCGATTGCTGTCGCCGCGACATTTTATGCTGGGAGTGAATAGCGCGTGGGATGCGCAGCGACGCTACTTGTTCGTCCGCATCTTTTGCCTTGGATTGATCCCGCCAAGGGCGTTCGTGTCGTTCTCGACATCGCCCTCGATGGTGTTTTCGCCTTCGAGTACGAGTTCGTCGCCTTCCTTGATCGTGCCCTTCGAGGTGCCGATACCGGGATTGTTCCTCAGATCGGCATCGCTCGGCTTTTTCCACTTTGGATGTTTGGTTCCGCTCATGGCACAACTCCTTCGAAAAGGGTCCTGTTCTAAAGCGCGTCGCGTTGAAACGGATTCAATCGACGCGCTTAAATCTTTGTTTTTATGCATGTCGTTGTCCCAAAACCGCTGCGCACTTTTGGGCGACATGCACTAGAAACAGCACGGCGCGATGAATGTTCCGCCGAAACTCACCTTGACGCGGCCTTGTCCGCGAGGCGGCTAGAGCCCGAACGGATAGGTGTCGGGAACGCCGGTTCCGACATGCTCCGGCCCAAGCGGCGTCACCGCGACGGTTTCGTCAAACCAGACGAACGCGTCAAACTGCTGGGCAAGAGAGGCATCCGCGTAATGGCTGCGCAGTTCGGTTTCCGGCCGATAGATCACGCCGATGAAGCGCTCCAGCCGACGCTCCAGAAGCCGCTCGCGCAACGTATCGTCGCGCTTGATATCGAGCAGGAAACGCGGGACGCCGCTATCATGGCAAAGCCGCTCGTAGCTATCGCTATGGGAAGGCCGCACCCGCTTGATTTCCATCTCGCTGTCCCAGTCGGAGGCCGCGGCGACTGTCCCGGAATGCGTGCCGAGCCCGATCAAGGCTGCCTCGTCGCCGAAGCGCTGGCGGCAGAACTGGCCGATGTTCACTTCGTCCCTGACAATCCCCATTTCGGTGTAGCGGGCATCGCCGATATGGGAATTATGCGCCCACACGACCGCCTTGGCGTTCGGCCCGCGAGCTTCCAGCAGATGCTCGAGCGTCTCGAACATATGGGTGTCGCGTAAATTCCAGGACTGCGCGCCGCCATAGTACATGATCCGGTAGTAGCGTTCCGCGGAAGCGATCAGCCGGGCATTCTGGGTGGCATCCATGAAATCGACGCCGTCCTGCTGGGCATAGTCGAGCTGCCTGGCAAGCAGTTCGCGGCATTGTTCGAGCACGGCCTGCTCGCATTTCTCGTAGCCGGAGGTGAGCGCGACACGGCCGTAGGTGGATGGTTCATGTTGCCAAGGCGTCAGGCAGCCATAGCGTTCACGCGCGATCTTTGCTGCCTGCGGATCGACCCGGTCGAGATATTGCAGAACCGCGGCGATCGATCCGCTCATATTGTAGATGTCGAGGCCATAGAACCCGGCCAGCCGGGACGATAGCCTGATGCGCTCGTTGTGATGTCGCATCCAGTCGACGAACGCCGCAACGTCGGTGTTGCGCCACATCCAGGTGGGAAACCGCTGGAACGGCGGATCGGCGTTGGCGCGTGGCGGCCGATGGCGGACGTAGCGGTCGATCGCCGCTGCATCAGGCCAGTCGGCCTCGACAGCGACGATGGTGAAGCCGTGCTTCTCGATGAGCCTGCGGGTGATCGCGGCGCGGGCCCGGTAGAACTCCGACGTGCCGTGGCTCGCTTCACCGAGCAGGACGACGCGCCGGTCGCCAAACCGGTCGAACAATGCGCCGAACGCCGGATCGTCGAAATCCGGCAGCGGTTCGGCCGCCGCCGCGATCATCTCCGGCAGGCTGCGCGTGCGTGCGCGTCCGGACGGACGATCATTCGCGATACGGTTGCCGCTCTCGGGCCAGCCCTGCTCGCCGATGAGCGGGACAAACCGCACGCCGCCGAAATCCTCCTCGCTGTAAGTCGCAGCGCCGGTTCGGGTGACCTTGAGAAGGCGCTGATCATGCGGATCGTCGCCGACCGGGATAACGAGCCTGCCGCCGACGTCGAGCTGTTCCTGAAGCGCAAGCGGCGCACCGGGTCCGCCGGCGGCGACCAGAATAGCGTCGAAGGGCGCCGCGTCGGGCCAGCCTTTGGTGCCATCGCCGGTGCGGACTTCGATATTGTCGTAGCCAAGCTCTTGGAACCGCTGTCTCGCCGTTTCGGCCAACCCGGCGTGGCGCTCGATCGTGTAGACGCGTTCGACGATCCGGCTCATCACGGCAGCCGCGTAGCCCGAACCGGTGCCAACCTCCAGGACATGGTCGCCCGGTCCGATTTCCGCCATCTCGATCATCAAGGCGACGATGTAGGGCTGCGATATCGTCTGACCCTCGGCAATCGGCAGCGGCCCGTCCTCATAGGCGAATTCTTCAAAGCCGGGAGCGACGAATGCCTCGCGCGGAACCTCGCGCATCGCTTCCAGCACCTCGCGGTCATGGATGCCACGGCGGCTGAGATGGACTTCGACCATTCGGTTGCGTGCGTGGGAAAGATCGAGCATCCTTTTGCTCCTCTTGCGAGCTGACAGCCCCCGATTGTCCCCTGATCGTGCCCGACGGCTTCTCGGGTATGCGCTCGGCCTCGGCAACTCATGTCGGGCGGCTAGTCTCCTTAACCGTTGGCGAGCTTCCAGGTTCCTGCAAAAGAGCGATTGGCGGGCGAAAATGGCGGCTCCAGCCGAACTTATTTCCGTAAGAATCCTTTCTCCGGGGCGATCTCACTCCAGATATCGACGGGCGAACGCATTCTGGAGATTTTTCGATGAACGACGAGGCTCAGAAAGCTGCGACCACAACGGGCCTTTATCAGATCGATCTCATGGACCGCTATTGGCGGGCCGCGAACTACATTTCGGTTGGCCAGATCTATCTGATGGACAATCCGCTGCTGCGCGAGCCGCTGAAAGCCGAACACGTCAAGCCGCGGCTGCTTGGCCATTGGGGCACGACGCCTGGCCTCAACTTCATCTACGTCCACCTGAACCGCGTCATCCGTCAACGCGGTCTCGACGTTCTGTTTATCTGCGGCCCGGGTCATGGCGGCCCGGCGATGGTGGCGAACACCTGGCTCGAGGGCAGCTACAGCGAAATCTATCCCGAAATCGGCCAGGGCGAAGACGGGTTGAGGAAACTTTTTCGGCAATTCTCGTTCCCCGGCGGAGTGCCGAGCCACGCTGCTCCGGAAACGCCCGGCTCGATCCATGAAGGCGGGGAACTGGGATATGCGCTGGTCCATGCTTTCGGCGCGGCCTTCGACAATCCCGATCTGGTGGTCGCCTGCGTCGTCGGCGACGGCGAAGCGGAAACCGGTCCGCTCGCGGCGGCATGGCACTCCAACAAGTTCCTCAACCCGGCATCCGACGGCGCTGTCCTGCCGATCCTGCATCTCAACGGCTACAAGATCGCCAACCCGACGATCCTTGCCCGCATGGATGACGTGGAATTGCGAGCCCTGTTCGCCGGCTATGGCTACGAACCTTTTTTCGTCGAAGGTCACGAGCCGGTTCCCATGCATCGGTTGATGGCCATCAAGCTGGACACCGTGCTCGACAGAATCCGCTCGATCCAGGAGCGCGCCCGTACGCCGTCCTGGCAAGGAGAGCGTCCGCTGTGGCCGATGATCGTGCTGCGCAGCCCGAAGGGTTGGACCGGGCCGAAGGAGGTCGATGGCGAGAAGGTCGAGGATTTCTGGCGCTCGCATCAAGTGCCGGTGTCGAACGCCCGCAGCAATGCGGGACACCGCAAGATCCTCGAAGACTGGATGCGGAGCTACGAACCGGAAAAGCTGTTCGACGACAGCGGGCATCTTCTTCCAGAGCTGGCGGCGCTTGCGCCAACCGGATCCAAGCGCATGGGCGCAACCCCCTATGCCAACGGCGGACTGCTGAAGCGCGACCTCGTGCTTCCCGATTGGAAAAGCCTGGCGCTTGATGTGTCGCGTCCGGGTGGCGCCAAGGCCGAGGCGACGCGGGTTCTCGGGGGCTATCTTCGCGACGTCATGAGCCTGAATGCGCAGGCCGGGAATTTCCGGCTGATGGGGCCGGACGAGACATCCTCCAACCGGCTTGACGAGGTATTCGAGGTTACCGACCGGGTCTGGATGCAGCGGATAGAGCCCTATGACGTAAAACTCTCCCGTGACGGCCGCGTCATGGAAGTGCTCAGCGAGCATCTCTGCCAAGGATGGCTGGAGGGCTATTTGCTGACCGGCCGCCATGGCCTGTTCTCCTGTTACGAGGCGTTCATCCACATCGTCGATTCCATGGTCAACCAGCATGCGAAATGGCTGAAGACATCCCGCGAGCTTGCCTGGCGCGAGCCGATCGCTTCCCTCAATTACCTGCTGACCTCGCATGTCTGGCGGCAGGATCACAACGGCTTCAGCCACCAGGATCCGGGCTTTGCCGATTTCGTCGCCAACAAGAAGGCCGACACCGTCAGGCTCTATTTCCCGCCGGATGCCAACACGCTGCTGTGGATCACCGACCATTGCCTGAGAACCTATAACCGCATCAACGTCATCACCGCCGGCAAGCAGCCGGCGCCGCAATTTCTGTCCGTCGACGCCGCGGAAATGCACTGCAGGGCGGGGGCGGGGATCTGGGAGTGGGCCGGGACGGTTGCGGAGCGCGAGGATCCGGATGTGATCATGGCCTGCGCCGGCGACGTGCCGACACTGGAGACGCTCGCTGCCGCCGACATTCTGCGTTCGGCGCTTCCGGACCTGAAGGTACGCGTCGTCAACGTGGTCGACCTGATGACGCTGCAGTCGAATTCAGAGCATCCGCATGGCCTGGCGGACGAGGATTTCGACGCGCTGTTCACGAAGGACAGGCCGGTTATCTTCGCCTATCATGGCTATCCCTATCTCATCCACCGCCTGACCTACCGGCGCGCCAACCATGACAACATGCATGTGCACGGCTTTCGCGAGGAAGGCACCACGACGACGCCGTTCGACATGGTCGTGCTCAATGAGCTCGACCGCTACCACCTGGCGCTCGCGGCGATCAAACACGTGCCTGGGCTCGCCGAACGGGCGAAAGACCTTGCCGCCGAACTTCACGGGAAGCTTGCCGAACACAAGGCTTACGTCCGCGAGCATGGCGAAGACATGCCCGAGATCCAGGAGTGGAACTGGCCCGAGAACAGCGCGACGAAGGCTGGCGATTGATGCGACAGGCAATTCTGGCACTGAACGCCGGCTCCTCCAGCATCAAGTTCGGATTATACGATCTGGAACCCTCCGCCGAACTGCAGCTTGTCTCGCGTGGCAATCTGGATCTCGGCGATGCGCCGAGGCTCAGCGCGAAAGCGGCTGACGGAACCATGCAGTGTGATCGGCCGCTTGCCGGAGACGCACGCGATGCGGGCATCGGCGATTTGCTGCGCTGGATCGAGAGCGAACTTGGCGGCAGGAAACTGGTCTGCGCCGGTCACCGCATCGTGCATGGCGGGCGCGAGTTCGTCGAACCCGTCCGCCTGACGCCGGTCGTGATCGAGGCCCTGGACAGGCTGACGCCGCTTGCGCCGCTGCACCAGCCCCGCAGTCTCGCGCCGATCCGCACACTTGCGGCGCTGCGGCCGGATCTGCCGCAGGTCGGCTGCTTCGACACCGCCTTCCATCAGACGATCGATCCGATCGTCAGCCGCTTCGCGCTGCCGCGCAAATACGATGCGGACGGAATCCGCCGCTACGGGTTTCACGGACTTTCCTACGAGTACATCGCCGGGCGGCTCAAGGCCATGTCGCCGGCGCTTGCAGCGAAGCGGACGATCGTCGCCCATCTCGGCAACGGGGCGAGCCTGTGCGCCATGCGCGACGGGAGAAGCTTCGACACGACGATGGGCTTTTCCGCGCTCGACGGGCTGGTCATGGGCACGCGTTGCGGCGCTATCGATCCGGGCGTGCTTTTGTACTTCGTCCTGGAACGAGGCATCGCCGGGGAGGCTCTGCAGCATATGCTCTATGAGCAATCCGGGCTGCTTGGAGTATCCGGCATCTCGGGCGACATGCGCACGCTGGAAGCGAGCGACGACCCCCACGCCCGCGAAGCGGTAGAGCTTTTTGCCTTCAGGGCGGCACGGGAAGCTGCCGCGCTCGCCAACACGCTGGGCGGCCTCGAATGCCTGGTGTTCACCGCCGGCATCGGCGAGCGCTCGGCGCCGGTCCGCAAGGCAATATGCGAAAGGCTTGATTGGCTTGGCGTGGCGATCGACGAGCCATCCAATGCCGCCCATGCCGGGATCATAAGCCGACCCGACAGCAAGGTCGAAATACGCGTCGTCGCGACCGACGAGGAGAGCATCATTGCCCGCCACGCGCGGGTGCAAGGGGATGCTTGATAACGCAATCTGCGGCGCGTTTTCTGGGGCAAGGAACCCTGCGCGTCCGCGACCGTTTCCCCTATCTGATGACCTTGGGGGATATGATTACCAAAGGGAGAAATCCAATGGCGGAGACCACCAATATGGCAGGCACCTCAAAGGCGGCAAACGACGCGCAGGAAGCGATGAAGAAACAGATCGCCGAGCTTCGTCGCGAAATCGCCAAAATAAACCGGACCCTTTCCGACCGTGCCGAGGAGGCACAGGGCTGGTACGAGAGCGCCGCCGAACGAGCCTCGCGCGCAGCCCGGCAATTGCGTAGCCAGGCACACACCGTGACCGAAACCGTCCAGCAGAATCCAGGCACGATCTCTACGGCGATGATGCTTGGCGGCGTGCTCGGCGTTCTCTTGGGAATTGTGATTGCAAAGAGCTCCGAGCCTGAACGGCGGTGGTTCTAGAGCATTTTGCAGCCAAAAATCTTGGTTTGGCGTCCGACAAAATGCGTAAAACAAGGAGTTAGAGCGCGGTTTTGGTCCACCAAAACGCAAAGCGCTCTAGCGGCAGATCACCACCCGCGCGATGCCGAGGCTGCCTTCGGCGTCGCGCGCGCCTGATCCGTCAGGCAGGCCGTAAAGCACCTACGATACGTCGCCGCTGCCTGTTGCCTCCTCGTAAGCGCGTCGAAGGAGCTTTAGTCCTCTGTGGATCTGGCTCTCGGTCAGACTTGCGTATCCCATCACCAGGCCGAGGCAGCTGCGATCCAATGTCTGGTCGAAATCCAATGTCTGGTCGAAATAATGCGGCGATATCGAATAGATGCCAACTCCGAGCGCGGCGGCTTTATCGATGAACGATGCCGCCATAGAGGGCGGCATGTCGCGAAACCAGACGACGACGTGCAGACCGGCCTCAGCGCCTTCGACCCGAACGAGATCGCGGAATTCAGTCTGCAGAGCGTCGAGCAGTGCTGCACGTCGGCGGGCATTTTGACGCCTGGCCTTGCGCACGTGGCCTTCGTAGGCGCCGGATTCCACCAGAGTCGCGAGCGCCTCCTGTTCGAGGCTGGGGGCATGCCTGTCCGTCAGCCGCTTGGCGTGGGCAAAAACCTCCTGCAACTCACGCGGAACGACGACGTAGCCGATCCGCAGCAACGGCGACAGTGTCTTCGAGACCGTACCGATATAGATGACGCTCGACGCGCCTCCCAACGCGCGAAGCGGCGGTATCGGGTTCATGTCGAAACGATATTCGCTGTCGTAGTCGTCCTCGACGATGTAGGCCCTCTTCTCTTTCGCCCATCCTAGCAGTTGCTGGCGTCGACCCATCGACATTACGCTTCCCAGGGGAAACTGATGTGAAGGCGTGACGTAAGCCAGCCGCGCGCCAACATCCGCCAGCAAGTCCGCCCTGATGCCTTCGGCGTCGACCTCCACCGGGGCGGCGATGGCTCCTGTCATCTCGAAGACGCTCCGTGCCATCGGGTAGCAGGGCTCTTCGATGGCGAAGCCGTCGCCCTCATCGAGAAGCAGGCGGGCGCAGAGATCCAGTCCCTGCTGAGAACCGTTGACGACGACGATCTCGCTCACCTCGCAGCGGATGCTGCGCGCTCGCCATAGATAGCCCTGCAGGGCGGCACGCAGGCGGGTCAAGCCACAGGGGTCGCCATAGGACAGCTTGAGCGGCCGTCCCAGCGCAGCATCGTTCATGGCCTTTCGCCAGGCAAGGGTCGGGAAGTCAGAGGCCGACATGTCGCCGTAGCGGAAGTCGGCGACGAGCTTCTCCGACGCAACCCGCATCGGGATGGCTCGGGATCGAAGCCTTTCTCCGAAAGCGGAGAGGCTGTGTGGCTCTGCGGCTGTATGAACGAGGTCTCCCGGCTCGCTGTGCGCGACCTTGATGGCCACCCGTGGCCGAGCGCCATGTCGAATGACCACGAACCCCTCGGCGGCGAGCTGTTCGTAAGCGGACGTCACGGTCGTTCGCGAGACGCCAAGCTCGACCGCCAGTGCACGAGCCGACGGAAGCACGTCTCCGCGCCCGTAGACCTCCGCCACGATCTGTTCCCGCAGGTTCTCATAGATCCCGCGGGCGCCCAATCCCGACGACGAACTTCCCGACGACGAATTCTGCTTGCGGGACTGGACCATTCGCGATTACCCAAATGAAGACGTTTCGTTGATCCAGACATTACCGGGAAAATCAGCCAGGCAAAGGCCTGAGGCCAACTGGACCAGCGCTTTTTATTCAAAACTGGTTCTATGTCAGGGCCAGTTGTGCTTGTATTGATGACGCCAGATTGCACCTCCTGGGAAGTAAAATGCTGGCCGAGTTCCACCAATTCATCATCGTCTTTACCGCATACGTCATCGCTGCCGGCAGTCCCGGGCCGAGCAATATGCGTATCATGGCCGTTGCCATGAACGACGGCCGCGGGGCCGCGCTGGCAATCGCATCCGGCGTCGTCAGTGGCTCGATCTTTTGGGGCCTGATGGCGGCGTCAGGTGTCTCGGCGATCCTCAGTCGATACGCGCACGCACTTGTGGTCCTGCAGCTGGTTGGAGGCCTGTATCTTCTCTATCTCGCCTTCAAGGCGGGCAAAGCTGCGCTTTCTTCAGACAAGGATCAGCTTCGGCCGACCAACGAACGGAAGGCGACGGCGGCCACTCTCTACAAGCGCGGACTGCTGATGCATCTCACCAATCCGAAATCGATCCTGGCATGGATCGCGCTGATGACGCTGGGACTCGGGCCCGGGTCGTCATCGCATACGGTTCTGGTGATCCTCGCGGGCTGCGCGGTGCTGAGCGTCACCATCTTCTGCGGCTACGCGATCGTCTTTTCGACCGCTCCCATGATCGCCCTGTATCGGCGGGCGCGGCGCTGGATCGAAGGCACGCTGGCGGTATTCTTCGGATTTGCCGGGCTAAAGCTTCTCCTGACCCGCATCTGAAAAGGTTCCTTCATGTCACTCTTCCAAGGCCTTTCAGCATTCCCGATCACCCCGGCGGACGCTTCCGGCAGGCTCGACCCCGTCGCCCTCGCGCGCCTTCTGAGGAACATCGAGGAGGCGAGAGCGGACTCCATCGGACTGCTCGGCAGTACCGGCGCCTATGCTTTCCTCACGCGACAAGAGCGTCGACGGGCGGTCGAAACGGCAATGGGCACGGTCGGTGGCAAAATACCGGTTATGGTCGGCGTCGGAGCGATCCGGACCAGCGATGCCGTGGACCTTGCCCGTGACGCGAAGGCTGCCGGCGCCGACGGCCTGCTTCTCGCTCCGGTTTCCTATACGCCGCTTGTCGACGACGAGGTCTTCGAACACTTCACCGCAGTCGCCGACGCGGGGCAGCTCCCGCTTTGCATCTACAACAATCCCGGCACGACCAGGTTCACCTTCAGCCTGGACCTCATTTCCCGCTTGTCGAAGGTGGTCAACATCGAAGCCGTGAAGATGCCTTTGCCGTCCGGTGGTGACTTCGCGTCCGAACTTGCCTCCCTCCGGTCTGCGACCGGGTCGGCATTCAGGATCGGCTACAGCGGCGACTGGGGCGGCGCGCCTGCGCTGCTCGCCGGGAGCGACGCCTGGTATTCCGTCGTCGCAGGACTTCTGCCGTCACCGGCCCTGGCCCTGACGCGAGCGGCGCAAGCCGGGGACGCTGCGGCCGTCGAGCGACTTGACGCCGCCTTCGGACCGCTTTGGGCGCTGTTCAAGGAATTCGGCAGTTTCAGGGTGATGTATGTCGTCGCCAGTCTTCTGAACCTCTGCGACGTCGATCCGCCACGCCCCGTCCTCCCTCTGAAGGACCAGGCACGGCAGCGCGTCGCCGCCGCTCTCGACCATCTCGATGCGGTTTTCTCCGCTGTTTGTATGCAAGCTCGATAGACAGTCTTAATCAGGATATTTCCATGCTGGAATCCAACGCCTTCACCGTCTACCTGTTCACGGCATTCCTGCTGGCGATTACCCCGGGTCCGGGGATTTTTTATGTCGCCGCCCGAACCCTTTCCGGCGGTCGCTCGGAAGGAATCGCTTCGAGCCTTGGCAATGGCCTCGGCGGGCTGTTTCATGTCGTGGCCGGCAGCCTTGGCGTCTCGGCGATCGTGCTGGCAAGCGCCGAATTGTTCACGGCACTCAAGGTGGTCGGCGCGCTCTATCTGGTCTGGATGGGATACCGAACCGTTCGCCATGCCAGGCTCGACTACAAGTCGCTGGGTCATTCGGAACCGCCCGTCGGCACGATGCGGGCCTTCAGGGATGGCGTTCTTGTCGAAGTGATGAACCCGAAGACGGCCGCATTCTTCCTCGCCTTCATTCCCCAGTTTGTCGATACATCGTCGGATCACGTCGTTCTGCAGTTCCTGATCCTCGGCGCCATCTCGGTTGTCTTCAACACGCTCGCCGATATTGTCGTGGCGTTTGCAGCCGGAAGACTTCGCGATGGCGCGGCGTCGCGTGGGAATCTCGTTCGCCGTCTTCGTGAAGGCTCGGGCGGCGCCATGATCATGCTTGGATGCGGGCTGCTGCTGGCAAAGCGCCCGGTTGCGTGACGTTGTGAGAAGAAGAGAGATGGATGACCGCCGCTGCCTTGGCGAAACCTGCGATGACGGCCGGCCGCACTGCCGCCGAAGGTGGCGACATTGGTCACCGTTCGGTGCGATTTCACATAAGTCTGAGGACGGTGATGACTGCGATGGAGAGATAGACTGCGGCGCAGCCCAGATTTGCAAATCTGCCGACCTGTGCACAGCCGACAGGTAGCCGCAGCCGCGCGACTGTCAAGACGCAAGCCGAGGCGGAGACCGAGCGCAAGCAAACATACATCGCGCTAAGCAAGGCTATTTGCATAGAGATCGAATGATCCGGATCTATGAATTGCGGAAAGAAGGCGGCATAGAACAGAAGAGCTGCGGGATTTGCGAAGGCGATCGCCAGCCCGTCGAGGACGGGCGGACGAGCGCGAGACAAATTCGGAGAGCGCGAAGGCCGGTGGCGGAGGCGCAACGCGCCCGCAGCGAGCCAGATGAGATAAAGAGCTCCGGCCAGCGAAAGCCATCGCAACAGCACTGGCAAGAGTTCACCGGAAAGTGACAGGCCGACGAAAATCGCCCCGAGCAGACACGCCTCTCCGAACTCTACACCAATTGCGGTCGAGAAACCGGCCATCGCCCCGTGCCGCAGCGTATTATGGGCAATGATCAGCATAATCGGGCCGGGCGTGATGAGAATCAAAAGTGTCGCGGCCGAGAATTGGGCAAGACTGTTCCAGTCCATCTTATCGGTTCGAATTTTCGCTTACCTCATCGACATCAAGTTCGTGACCAGACCTGCCTTGACCTCAAGCACCGGCGCGGGCGCCTCGGCATGACCGATGTCCCGCAACCGATCGGGGGTCAAACCAGCGATTGCCCGACGTCTTGAGACGGTCCGTTGCCAGGTCTTGAGAGCCGCGATTGCGGTTGCTGTGGTTTTCAGCACAAGTCCAAGCAGACGGTGACGATCGACGCGAGTTTGCGTGTGAGCCATTTCGGCCTCCATCATCATTGTCGGCGGGGTTGAACTGCGGGGCGCCTGTTCCACTGCGTTTTGCGCCTTACGGCTTGCGGCCGATCACGGCGCCGTTCGCGCCGGGTGCCTCGAACCAGACCGTCTCGATGTCCCGGAATCCGGCTTCCTCGAGCCACGCCGAATATTCGGCCGGCGTGTAGTTTCGTCCTTCCGTCTCGATCAGCATGTTGAGGCTCATCAGCGCCGCCGGCGCCGGTCCGGTCTTTTCGTCGTTGACGAGAAGCTCGCTGATGACGACTGCGCCGCCGCTCGGCAAAGCCCCGAACGACCGGCGCAGCAGGGCGCGGTTCTTCGCCTCGTCCCAATCGTGCAGGATCATCGATAGGAGATGCAAATCGTGATCCCCGGGAAGCTGCTCGAAGAAGTTGCCGCCTGCGGTCTCGATCCGGTCGGTCAAACCGGCCTCGGCAATCTTTCCCGCGGCGATCGCGGCCACATGCGGTAAGTCGAACACGGTCGCACGCAGCGCCCCATACTGTTTGCAAAGCTCGATGTCGTACGCCCCCGATCCGCCGCCGATGTCGAGGAGGCGGCGGAAATGTCCGAAATCCATCGCTTCGCCGAGCTTGCGCGCGGTCATCGTGGAGACCGAATGCATCGCCTCCCAGAACAGCGCCAGCATCATCGGATCTTCGCCGTCGAACACCGAGGATTGCACCGCCGGGTCCCACGTGGTCGGCCGGTTCGTGCGCAGCGCTTCGGCAAGCCTACCCCAGCCGGGATAGAGCCGCTTGTCGAGCATCTGCACGAAGCCGCCGAAGTAATACGGTTTTCCGCGCACGAGATAGGTTTCGCTTAACGGCGTGTTGCGATAGCGGCCGCCGGTTTTCTCCAGGAGCCCGAGTGCAGCGCAGCCGGTCAACAGCATCTCGGCCGGCCGTTGATGCAGGCTGAGCGCTTCCGCCAGCTCGGCAACCGTGGTGCCGGCGCCGCCCGCAAGGCGGCTGAACAGGTCCAGCTCATGCGCAGCCGCCAAGGTCTTGAAGGCCCAGAAACCGGTCGACAGCGCCATCAGCGGGACGGCGGAAGGAAGTTCCGGCGTGGCGGCTATTGGTTGGACGGTTGGCGCTGTCCGCGAAAGTTGACTGACCATGGTCACCTCCTCTTTCAGAGCAAGTCACGACTGCAACCGGCTGGCGCAACCGGCTGGCTTGTGACAATCCACGCGGCGAGCGTGTGGCTGCGGTCTGCTGAAGTGCGAATCTGGCGGTGCGGCGTTACGCTACGATTTCAGAAGGAGAAAATTCGGTTACATCTGAAACTTGTACTATCTGGCTGGAGCCGGCTGACTTTCTCGATCGTGCTGGCATCACCGAGCGATGCGGCGCAGGGTCAATGCAGCGAGAATGGTGGCCGCTGCAAGAAGCGGCAGCCAGGCTTGCGGATCGCCCATGGCATGCAGCGTCAGGCCGCTGAGCAGCAGCCACAGCAGCGGGATCGCCAACAGCAGCGGCACAAGCCCGCCGCTCCCGGCAAGCAGCACGCCGAGCGCTGCGATCGCCGTCGGGTCCGGCGCGATGCCGAAGACCTCGGCACTCGCCGATGGCCGCCCGAAGAGCGGCGGCAGCAGGGGATAAACGACGAGGCCAGCGACCGCGATCAGCAGCCCGAGCCGCCCTGCGATGTCCCGCCGGTCAAAGGCGAGGCCGCCGCGCGCACCGCCGATCACCAGCAGCAGCGCCTGCAGGCCGAAGGCCGGCGCGACATAGGCGATCGCCCAGTTGATCGCGGCATAGCGGCTCCACAGCAAGGACCAGCCGACGAAGGCAAAGAGCGCGGCGAGGACGAGCGCAATCCACAGACCATGGCGACGCGGCTGCCTAAGCACGAGCAGGACAATGGCGAGGCCGGCGGCGAGCGTCAGGAGATGCAGCGGCCAGAACGCGGCATTGGCCAACTCGAACATGCGCCAATAGACGCGCGGCGAGAAGAGCAGGAAATCCTCCAGCCGGTAGGTCCACCATTCCGACATCCAAGCAGGTTCCACAAAAGCCTCCCACGGTTTTGCGACAAGAACCTGCGACAAACAACAGAATCCAGGCAGGCATTCGTGGGCCAGCCGACGAATGCCTGCCTAGAGGTCCCGGACGTAGGCCGCCATCCGCTCGCGCATGGCCGCGTCGGGGAGGGGTCCGGTCGCTGCCAACAGGTTCTCGCGCACGTGGTCGACGCGGGTGGTGGCGGGGATGGCGACGGTGACGGCGGGATGCGAAACGATGAATTTCAGTATGAACTGCGCCCAGGTCGCGGCACCGATCCCGGCCGCCCAGTCCGGCAGCGGCTCGCCCTGGAGCTGGCGCGTCAGCGCGCCTTGCCGAAACGGCCGGTTGACGATGACAGCCATGCCGCGCTCGGCCGCCAGCGGCAGCAGCCGTTCCTCCGCTTCTCGGTCGACGACGTTATAGGTGAGCTGCACGAAGTCGAGCGGATGCGCGCGCACGATCTGTTCGAACAAATCGTGCCGCCGTCCTTCGGACGTCGTGATGCCGACATAGCGGATCCGCCCGACCGCCTTCATGGCGAACAGGGTTTCGAGATGCGTCTCCCAGGCGACGAGGTTGTGGACCTGCACGAGATCGAAGCGCGGCACACCCCAGAAGCGGCGCGACTGCTCGATCTGCGCGGGCCCGTCGGCGGCGGAGGAGGTCCAGACCTTCTCGGCGGAAAACAGCGCTTCGGGCCGGCCGAGCTTTTCGAGGCCATAGCCGATCACCGGCTGCGAGGAGCCGTACATCGGCGAGGAATCGATCATGCGGCCGCCTGCCGCGAAGAAGGCCGCCATCACCTCGGCGCACTCGTCGCGCAGCACCGGATCGTCGCCGACATTGAAGGTGATCCAGGTGCCAAGGCCGACAGCGGGAAGCATTTCTCCCGAGGAGGGGACAGCGCGCATCGCCGGCGCAGGCGGCGCGCCGGGTGCGGCTGCCGGCATCACCAGAGCCGCTCCGGAAGCGGCGGCAGTCTTCACGAATGTCCTGCGGGTGATGATCATCGTCTGCCATCCCTGTCCCTTCGACCTCTTGTACTCCCGATCCCAAGAATGGTTCCGGCCGACCGGCTTTTCGCAAGGCCGATCGGCAGGGAGCCGGCGGTCGGTCCCTGGCGACGGTTCGGATATGGAACGTCTGCCTGAAACAGGAACGAATTCTGCAGGGCCTGGGTTGCGCCAGCCTGCCCGATTAGCTGGAGCCAGATTACCTGGCCGGTTACCTGGGGCTGGCTCCTGTCCTGACTTGATGGCGCTGGCGGGCATAGGCCACGCAGCCGTCTACCGTGCTGACGCAGAGCGCATCGCGGTGGTTCGGCGTGTTGTTGTCGCTGGCGTAGGCAACCTCGGCAACACGGCCGTCGACCATTCGGATTTGCGTGTTGCAATAGCCGCCAGGATCGACATTGAGCGATCCTCCAACCGTCGGGATCGCGCCCACGGCCAAGGTTGGGATCACCACGTTGAGATTGCCGCGTTGAACGGTACGCTGATAGGTCCAGATCTGGCTTCCCCCCGCATCAGCGGTGGCAGTCGGAAAGCCGGCGCACATTCGAACGTCCGCCTCGCTGAGACCGACCATCTCTTTGCGGGCTGCCGACGTTGTGGCGTCTTCCTTCGGGAGGTTCGACGTGTCGTCAGGCGCGACGCAGGAGGACACGATCGAACTGCCGGCCAGGAGAACAAGAGGGACAAGCTTGCGGATGCGGGAAAATATCATGTGACCGCGAAGTTAGGCGAGCAGACAACCGAGTCAACCTGCACAACTTCACGATGTCGTTGGTCGTGCCGTTCGGCTGGACTTGACGCGCGACGGCCCGGATAGCTTCTCACGCTTGCCCGATGATGTCAGGCGTTACGCGATGTAAAATACGTACTTTCCTGACGATGTGAATAAACAAATGCTTTTCAGTCGCACAAAATGATGAAACAATGAAATTGAGATCGGGGAAAATTCGATGCGCAACGTCAGCGGACATGGCAAGCGCCTGTCCTATTACGATTTCGGGCACACGACGGTGTACGCTTCCCGCTTCGACCAGCGCTTCCCCTATTGCGCCTATGTCCCCGACGACTATGACGAGGACGGCGACAAGACCTATCCGCTGGCGGTGATCGTGCATGGCACCGAGCGAGGCATGCTCGCCTACCGGGACGCCTTCGCCGACTTCGCCGAACAGAACGGCGTGATCGTGCTCGCCCCGCTGTTCCCGGCGAATATCTGTTTTCCGGGCGATCTTTCCTCTTACAAGATGCTGCGCCAGGGCGACCTCCACTACGATGCCGTGCTGCTCGACATGGTCGAGGAGATGCGCGAGCGCTATCGCATCCGCGGTGACCGCGTGCTGATGTACGGCTTCTCCGGCGGCGGCCATTTCACCCATCGTTTCCTGTTCCTCCATCCCGAACGTCTGCTGGCGGCATCGATCGGTGCGCCGGGCGTCGTGACCCTGCTCGACTTCGATCACGATTTCTGGGTCGGGGTGCGCGACTTCGAGAAAGTGTTCGGCAAGGCCATCGACCTCGACGCCATGCGCAAGGTCGCCGTGCAGATGGTGATCGGTGGCGACGATCTCCAAACCTGGGAGATCACAATCAAACCGGAGGATGACTGGTGGATGTCCGGCGCCGATCTCGCCGGCGCGACCCGCAACGACCGGATCAGATCGTTGAAGGGCAGCCTGGAGAGACATGGCGTCGAGGTGCAGTTGGATGTCGTGCCTGGCATCGCTCACAACGACGGCGCGCTCATCGCCAAGGTCAAGGAGTTCTTTGCGCGGACATTGAATGCGGGGCCCGCCTGAAAGACTGCAGTCAAACTGGAGATAAAAAATGGGAACAGGATTGATGATGGGAAGACGATTGCTCCAGGTGCTGGCGACAATCGCGGTGATGATTTGTGCACTGCCGGCGATGGCGCAGGAGCAGCCGAAAACCGGCGGCACGCTCAAGGTCCGCATCAACGCAGACATCCGCGCCACCGACGGTCTTAATCGCGATGCAAACACCGACACTGTGCTGCACCATATCTTTGAGACGCTGGTGGCTTATCGCGCCGATCTCACGGTGGGCCCGGCATTGGCCGAATCCTGGACAGTATCGGACGACGGCAAGACCTATGCCTTCACGTTGCGCGACGGCGCGGTTTTCCACAATGGCGACGCCGTGACCTCGTCCGACGTCAAATGGAACTGGGACCGCCGCATGGACCCGGCCAATCAGTGGTTCTGCATTCCCTTCTTCGACGGCAGCCAGGGCCTCAAGGTCGAGCAAGTGGCGACGCCTGATCCACGCACCGTGGTCTTCACGCTCAAGGCGCCGAATGCGCTCTTTCTGGCGCAACTCGCCAGTGTCCAATGCAATGGCTGGGTCGCCAGCCCGAAGAATGTCGGCGCCGACGGCAAGTGGCTCGCCGATTCCGCCATCGGCAGCGGCCCTTTCACGCTGAAGGAATGGGTCAAGGGCCAGTATTTGGCGCTCGAGCGCTTTGCCGACTACAAGCCGGTGAAGGAGGCGCCGAGCGGCTTTGCCGGCAGCCGTGAGGCCTATGTCGACGAGGTGCGCTTCATGGTCATCCCCGACACGGCGGCGGCGGAAACCGCGCTGTTTGCCGGCGAACTCGATGTCCTGCCCGATCTTGAATCATCGCGTGCCGAGGAAGCCAAGTCGCGCGGCATGACGGTGCTGTCGACGCAAGGCCTGTCGTGGACGGTGATCCTGCTGCAGACCAAGGACCCGCTGCTGTCGAACGTCAAAATACGCGAGGCGCTGGCGCATGCCGCCGACATCAACCAGATCGCCGCCGCCAGCACCAGCGGTGCCGCCACGGGAGGTCCCTCGGCCGTCGCCCAGGCGAGCTCGTTCTTCGACGACGACTTCCTCAAATGGCCGGAATACGACCCGGCCAAGGCCAAGGCCCTGCTCGATGAAGCCGGTTACAAGGGCGAGCCGATCAAGATCCAGACCAACACCCGCTACCAGGGCATGTACGAGAACGCCGTGCTGCTGCAGGCGATGTTGACGGCCGCGGGCTTCAACGCCCAGCTCGAAGTGCTGGATTGGGCGGCACAGCTCGACAACTACCTTGTCGGCAAATTCCAGATCCAGTCCTTTGGCTATTCGGCTCGTCTCGATCCGTCGCTGATGTATGGCGTCATCCTTGGCGACAAGGCGACCGACCCGACGGCGCAGTGGGACTGCAAGGAGGCCCTCGATCTGTACACGAAGTCGATGGCCACGACCGACGCCGGGCAACGCAAGGCACTGTTCAAGCAGCTCCATGCACTGATGGCAAAGGATGTGCCGATCCTTGGCCTCTATTACGAGCCGTCCCTCGATGCCGTGTCGGCGAAAGTAAAGGGCTATTCGGTATGGCCCGCGGCAAACCCCCATGTATGGGGTGTCTGGAAAAGCGAATAGGCCGGCGGTTCTCCTGTCGCCGAAAGATCGGAGGCGTATTGCCCTCCGATCTTTCGTTTGAAGGTACCTGGTGGTGAAAACCTGACGGTTGGTACCCGTCATGGAAGACCTCTCTGGGTAGGATTTTGCCTTCACGTTCGCAATTAGAACGAGCAACCAACGCCAATTCCAGTCATTCGTAGCCCTCCTCCAAACCTGACGTTCGCGCTACGGGTGGAAGAACGGCGTGAACGCGGTGTTGACCGCACAGTCCGGCTCTGCCGGTCCTCGACCTTGAGTTCGCCCGCCTCGGTCCCCCCTCGCGAATGATCGGCTCAAAGATCGTCACCATTCGCTCGATATGTGACTTGATGATCGCCCGGTTCTCCTGCATGGCGGCGACGATCATGTCGTGCATGCGCCTTTCCGGGAGTTGACACTCTCGACACTGCGCGAGAAAGGGGCGCATCTTCGAGGCGCCCGCGTCCGCGACTGAGGCGGGCGCTCTTCCATACGAAAGGAACACCCCTATGAGGATCGGAATCATCGGCGCTGGAAACATCGGCGCCACATTGGTGCGAATGCTTCGGCGCGTCCTCTCCTTAAAGCCGTCATCGGGCTTGCAATGCGGTGACGCATTATGACGTTGGCTGCATGAGCACGTCCGCACAACCAGTGCGTCTGGTCCGCTCCGAAAAGAAGCGGCGTCGCATCCCCATTGCAGTCATCATGGCGATGAGTTTCGGCAGCCTCGTGTTCCTGTCGGTCGGCGGCGTGCTCGCATTGTCGGTCGGCGCCAACCTTCGCAACACTTTCGACCTGCTCGGCGCCCAGTCGACGCTCCTGATCGATGCGATGGAGGATTTGCTGCGCGCCGAGATGGGGCGCGCCGAGAGCGCCGTGGATGGCGTCGCGCAGCTCTACAAGCAGGGCGAGTTCCAGATCGACGACGAGGCGATGTCGGCGGCACTTGCCAGTGCGCTGGCGGCAGCGCCGGGGGTGAACGCAATGTTGATCTGCACACCCGACCTGATTTGCAGGGGGGCGGCGGTGACCGGGGACAACGACGCCAAATATCCTGCCGGAACGATCCGGAAACTCCCCGCCGAGACCGAGAAATCGCCGCAAGTGCGCGCCGTTCTTGAAGAGCGCCAACAGGTCGGCGGACGCCGGTGGGGCGCCTTCGTGGCCAACGAATATGGCTTGTTCGCCAACGTCTCGGCGCCGCTGTCACGCGATGGCGCCACGAAGGCCTGGGTGATCGCCGCGGTGGAACTGCAGAACTTGTCCAAAATCACGCAGGAACTGTCGTCGCGCTTCGGCACGCATGCCTTCATTCTGGATGGCGACGGATCCATCCTGGCGGACCAGCGGCTGGCTTCCCCGGATGCGCTGAAGAACGGCATCCTGCCGCTGACGCCGCTCGCCAATTTCGGCGATCCGGTTCTCGCCGGATATGAGGCGCGCAAACCGGAAGCGGAGTTCGGCACGCAGCGTACCCGCGATATCGAGGTTGCCGAAATCCAGGTTGACGACAAGAACGGTTCGACGTCATGGGACGGAGAGAACACTTACGTCGCTATTACCCGTGAGATCACCGGCTATGGCGACCGGCCCTGGACGCTCGGCGCATATTTCAAGACCAGTCAGATCGGTGACGAAATCGAGCGCGTCATGGGATCGGCCATGCTTGGACTTGGCGCGATGGCGGTGGCGTTCATCGTCGCGATTCTTCTCGGCAAGCGCCTGTCGCGCCCGATCCAGGCGATTGCCGGCCAGGCCACGCGCGTCGCCGATTTCGATCTCGACGGCGTGACCCCCCTGCCGCGCAGCAGGGTGCTGGAGTTGGACAACCAGGCTTCGGCGTTCAATGCCATGCTGATCGGTCTGCGTGCATTCTCGACCTATATTCCGCGCTCGCTGGTGGCCAAGCTGGTGCGCACCGGAGAGATCGGCATCGCCGAACCGCGCGAAGCGGTCGTCACCGTCATGTTCACCGACATCGCCGGCTTCACCACGCTGTCGGAGCAGATGGACGCCGCCGCCGCGGCCAGGCTGCTGAACCACCACTTCGCGATCCTGTGCGGCGCGGTCGATGCACATGGCGGTACTGTCGACAAGTTCCTGGGCGACGGCATGCTGGCGTTCTTCGGCGCGCCGGATCGTCTGAAGGGCCATGCCGCTGCGGCCGTCCGCGCAGCCGCAGCCATCCGCGAGGAACTGGACAAGGACAATCTGGAAGCGGCTGGCGAAGGCCGGCCTCCGCTTCATGTCCGCATCGGCATCCACACGGGCTCCGTCATCGTCGGCAATATCGGCGCATCCGACCGCGTCAACTATACGATCGTCGGCGACACCGTGAACGTCAGCCAGCGGCTGCAGGACCTCGGCAAGCAGCTCGAACCGGGCGCTACCGCCGCAATCGCCATTTCCGGCGAGACCGCGTCGCGGCTCGACGAAAGGTTCGAAAGGATCCCGGCGGGCAAGCACCGACTGCGCGGCCGCGGCGAGGCGACGGAGGTCTTCCAGCTTGGCAAAGTCGCGACGTCAGCATCGCCCCCTATGGACGTTCACCGCGCCCAAGCGGGCTGAGGTAACATGCCACTTCCATGCCGCTGATCGGCGGCTTGAAGAAGCCGACGGCTTTGGGAATGATTGGAGCCGGGTCACCTAGCGCCGTAGCTGATTTCAATTGGAACGGCAGGAACGGTGCAAAGTCGCTGGTTCCGGGGAACGTCCGGTTACGAGCCGCCAAATCGGCCCAGCAAGGACCGGTTTGGGTCACCACTTCCCCTTCGGACTCTCCCGCGGAGGGGAGAAAAGTGGTCGTGAGCTGTATTCGCCCCCGGCACCAAGCGTTGGATGTTCATCACCAGCGTCACGACGTGCCGCCGTCCGGCGTCGAAAGCTGGACAAAGGTCAGGCTTCGTTCAAGGTGACCTGGTCGCCCAGCCTGATCTTGCCCGGTTCGATGATTTGGCAGAGCGCGCCGAAGCCGCCCTCGCCATGGCGCGCTATGGTTTGCAGCACTGCCGGCTCGAAGGCGAGATCGCCTTGCGCCAGCGCCGTGAAGGTGCAGCGCGCGCACGGTTCCGAGATCACGATCCGCGCCTTGCCGATCGCCAGCACTTTCCCGATGATCTGCTGCTCGACGAAACCTTCCCGCGAAGCGTCGGTTTCGATCACGATGTTGGGCCGGAACCGCCTGGAATCCACTTGCGAAGGATCCTCAAGCAGGCCAGCGAGCCTGTTCATCGAGGCTGACGTGACGATATGGATGTCGGCGCGCTGATAGCGTGGCGCGATATGATCCCGGGCTTCCGAGCCGAAGCGGACATGTGGGTGCAGCGCCGCCGGGAAATCGAGGAAGGCCGAAACCAGCTCGTCTGCGAGGCTGGAGCCGGCATCGATCCAGGAGCCGCCCAGGCCGATTTCCGGCCGGTCGCCCTTCAGCCTTGCAACAAGGTTGGGCAGCGGTCGCCAGTGTTTTCGCTTCTCCGGCGCGGCAACAGCGCCGTCGCGCCGGTCGATGATGCCCCAGATCCGATCACCCGGAATCCCGCCCTGCGCAAGCTCAGTCCCGTCCAGCCGTTCGCCGCCCATCGAACTGATGGGGTATCGCCAGATCTCCGTGATACGGCCAAACGCTGTCATGGTGCGGCGACGAGCCATGCCGCCCTCATCGAGCCACTGCCTTGCGTGCGCCCGCGCCATCGGCGAAATGGCGATCGATCAGCATCGCCGCATCGAGAAGGGCGCGTGTGTAGGCGTGGCGCGGTCGATCGAAGACGTCGTCGCGGTCGCCGATCTCGACAATCCTTCCGTCCTGCATGACGGCGACCCGATCGGCAACCTGCTCCACCGCACCCAGATCATGCGAGACGAACAGGCAGGCGAACCCGTAGCGTTCCTGCAACGACCGGATCAGAAGCAGGATCTGTTTCTGCACCGTCATGTCGAGCGCCGAGACCGGCTCGTCGGCGACGACGAAGGCCGGTCGCCTGACGATCGCCCGGGCGATCGCGACGCGCTGGCGCTGGCCGCCCGAAAGCTGATGCGGGAAACGCTCGAGAAGGTCGCGCGTCAGCCCCACTTCCTCGATGACCTCATCCATGCGCGCGGTCCGCCGCTTGCGGCCCAATTCGGTGTCGAGCTTCAGTGGCTCGGTGATGATCTTGGCAATCGACTGGCGAGGGTCGAGCGACGAATAGGGGTCCTGGAAGACGATCTGCATGCCACGACGCTGCACACGCGCATCAGCGGATCGATCGTTTGCAATCGCCGTGCCAAGAAACGAGATCGTTCCACTGGCCGGCCTGACGAGACCGACAATGGCGCGCCCGAGGGTCGTCTTGCCGGAGCCCGACGCGCCGACCAGCGCCAGGGTTTCGCCGCGCCGGATGGTCAGGTCGACGCCGTCGACGGCGCGCTTCGGCTGCGCGCGCCCAAACAGCCTTGGACGGCCCGGATAGTCGATGACGACATTGCTGATCTCGACCAGGGGCGGGCCGTCGACGGTTTTTCTCGATCCGCCGGCACTGCGCCTGGGAAGCGCATCCACCAACCGCTTCGTGTAATCGTGCTGCGGTGTGTGAAGCACCTGGGTGCTGCTTCCCTGTTCGACCGCCTTGCCTTCGCACATCACCGTCACGTTGTTCACATAGTGCGACACCATGCCGAGGTCGTGGCTGATCAGCAGGACGGCGGTTCCGTTCTCCCGCGTCAGCTCGACCATCAGGTCAAGCACGTCGCGCTGCACCAGCGTGTCGAGCGCGGTGGTCGGCTCGTCGGCGATCAGCAGGCGCGGCTTGAGCAGCATGACCGATGCGAGCATGATGCGTTGGCGCATGCCGCCGGAGAATTCGTGCGGATAGGCCGCAAGGCATTTGCCGGGATCCTTGATCTGGATCCGCTCCAGCATTGCCAGCGAGCGGTCCTTTATCTCGGCGCGCGACAGGGCGCTATGCAGGCGCAGACCCTCCGCCATCTGCTCGCCGATGGTGACGGCGGGATTGAGCGAGACCATCGGCTCCTGGAAAACCATGCCGATCCGCGCACCGCGTATCTGGCGCAGCGCCTTTGGAGCGAGGCCGGTGAGCTCTTGTCCTTCGAAGTGGATGCTGCTGTCCGGCGTCGTGACCAGCGGGGCAGGGAGCAAGCTCACGATCGAGCGGGCCGCCATCGTCTTGCCCGAACCGGATTCGCCGACCAGCGCCAGCATGTCACTGGGGGCGAGGTCGAAATTCAGCCCGTCGACGATCCGCTTTCCCGATGGCCCGACCGAGATCGACAGATTGCGCACTGAAAGCATCGTGTTGTTGTCCGCGGTCGGCACGAGCATGTTTCCAGGACCTACATTTTCGGGTCGAGCCAGTCGCGCATCGCGTCGCCCAGCATGTTGATGCCGAGCAGCGTGATCGAGATGCAGAGACCCGGCAGGATGATCAGATGCGGCGCCTGGCCGATATAGGGCCGAGCCGTCGACAGCATGTTGCCCCAGCTCGGCGCTGGAGGTGGGACGCCCAGTCCAAGGAAGCTCAGCGCGCTCTCCGACAGGATGATCCAGCCGAACATTGTGGTGGCGAGCACGATGATCGGGGCGACGCAGTTGGGCAGCACGTGCCGCGCCATGGTGATGATCTCGCTGTTGCCCATCACCCGCGAGGCCTCGACATATTCCCGCTCGCGAATGGACATCACCGAGGCCCGCACCACGCGCACCACGATCGGCATGTAGGCAAGCCCGAGCGCAACGATGATCCCCTCGCGGCTGGCGCCGATCACCGCCATCAGGCCGAGCGCCAGAAGCAGGCCGGGGAAGGCGAGGAAGGCGTCGTTGACCATCATGACGACGCGATCGACCCAGCCGCGCAGGAAACCGGCGAGAACGCCGAACACGATGCCGAGGATCAAGGCGAAGGCGACTGTCGCAAAAGCGATCCAGGCGCTGGTCCGCGCGCCGCTGGCGAGGCGGCTGAGCACGTCGCGCCCGAACTCGTCGGCGCCGAGCAGGTGCTGGGGCGACGGCCCGTTGAGCCGCGACGGCAGATCGAGCTTGAGCGGATCGTAGGGCGCGATCCACGGGCCGAACACAGCCAGAAGGATCAATGCCCCAGTGACGGCGATCCCGAAGGTCGCATTGAATTTCAGGCCGGGCCGGCCGAGCGCACGGGCGATCATGCGGCGACCCTCGGATCGAGCAGCGGATAGACGAGGTCGACGAGAAGGTTGACCACGACATAGATGAAGGCGATGAACAGCATCGTTCCCTGAATCACCGGATAGTCGCGGGCATAGATGGCGTCGACCAGCAGCCGGCCGAGGCCGGGAATGGTGAAGACGGTCTCGATGACGACGATGCTGGAAAGCAGGCTGCCGAGCACCAGGCCGATCAGGGTCAAGGTGGGCGCGAAGGCGTTCTTGAAAGCATGGCGCCACATCACAGCGCTTTCGGAAAGTCCCTTTGCCCGCGCATGGGTGATGTATTCCAGCCGCGCCACCTCGATCGTGCTGGCCCTGGCCATGCGCGCGATCGGGCCGGACTCGACGAGCACCAGGGTGACCACGGGCAGGATCACATAGAGAGCGGCTTGCGCGAAGTCGCGGCTGAAGGGCACGTAGCCGACAATTGGCAGCCAGCCGAGATAGAGACCGAAGATCAGCATCAGCATCAGACCCAGCCAGAAACTGGGGATCGAGAGCAGGATGGTCGAGGTGGCGACGACAGTGATGTCGCCAAGACTGTCCTGTCTCCAGGCGGCCAGCATGCCGGCCGGCACGGCGATGGCGGAGGCGACAAGCACGGCCAGGAGGACGATGATCGAGGAGACGGCAAAACGGTCGAGGATCAGCGGCAGCACCTCTTGCCCGCTGCCGATCGAGCGCCCGAAATCGCCTGTAAGGACGTTGCCGGCCCAGATCAGATATTGCACCACCACGGGCTGGTCGAGCCCCATCCGATGCCGCATGGCTTCGACCTGTCCGGGCTGTGCGAGGTCTCCCAGCATCAGCGTCGCAGGGTCACCGGGGATGAAGCGCATCATCACGAAGACCGCAACCGACACCAGGATCAGGGTCGGTATGGCGCTGGCGATGCGGGTCAGGACAAAGCGGACCATCGTTTCTCCTGTGATATCGAAGGTCTCGCCCGTGCCGACATCGCCTTCTCGGCGCGCTCGCGGACCTCCTCGTCGAGGGTGAGTTCGTAGCGGGTGAATTCGCGGTTCTCGGCCGGCAACGGTGCGATCTCCATGACGCCGGCGGCTGGTTCGAAGACGATCATCGCCACCGTCGCCGAGAGATTGCCGCCTTTCTTCCTGATCCGCGGACGACAGACGCTGAACGGCGAAGCGAAATCGTCGAAGAGGGCTTCCTTCAAATCGTCGACCGTGACGTCCCCATGCCGCGCCGACAGGCGACGGCGCACGCGGTGGTCCCGGTAGAGACTGTCCGGCACGTCGCGAAGCCCGGTTTCGCGCAGCTTCGACAACGCCACCGGGTTCTGCCAGTGATTGGCGTGGACGATCATGTCGTCGTCCGGATAGATGGCGAAGGCCTCGTCCGGCGCGCATTCGAAATCGACCGTGAAGCCCTCGGCGGTGCTGAGCATCATGTTGTTGGAGCCGGATTTCGGTGTCGTCGCCACCACCTTGATGGCGTCGGCGAAATGCTGCGCTTCAAGCGCCCGGCGCCGGATGAAGGGCAGCGGAATTCCGATGTCGCGGTAGTCGCGATCCGATTCGAGATAGTTCGCGGTGATGCCGATGCCGGCCGCGTTGAAGCCGCTGCGCGCCAGTCCGCCGGCTTCGGTGAAGGTCAGGAGGTCCGGCCCGTCCGTTCGCCGGATGCGCAGCACCACCGAGGTCTCGGCGCATTCGGCCTTCCAGTCCCAGTTCTGGCCATGGATGAGCCTGCCGTTGCGGGCTGCCTCCGGCAAGATCACAGCGCCCGTGCAGCCGTCGGGCTCGTCGTCGGAAATGCCCTTCTCGCGCCGGGCGAGCTGCAGGATTTCGGTACGCGCATTGACCAGGACGATCGATGACAGGTCGAGATTGGCGCCTGACGCGATCCCTTGCATTTCCTCGACGAGATCGGGCGCCCATTGCCGCAAGCGAGGCAGGAAGATTTCGGAAAACCGCGCGACATCGTCCCGCCCGAAGCCGAACCGGTCGAGTTGCCCGGCGTAGAGCGCCACCGAAGCGCCGATGCGACCGCGCGCCTGTTCGCCATAGGCCATGCCGCGCGCTTTCGGCGCTCCTTCGATCTCGACAAGCGGAAAAGGTGCGACTGTTGTCATCAAGGGAAGCCTCAACTCGTTGAGTTCGGATACTAATGCATTTTGATTGAATGAAAAGCAGGAAAATTCGATAGATTGCCAGTTCGAACTGCGTGGCGCATATCTATAATGCGAAGATGCGTACGCCTGAGGAAGTGCCTATGAATGAAACGATCATCGACCGGCCGGCGCGCGGCGAGGCGGCCAGTCCGCTGCAGATCGATCTGGCGCGGCGGATCCTGGAGCGGATCAGGGATTCGGGCTGGACGGTTGGAACCCGCGTCTCGGTGCCCGACCTTGCCCGCACCTTCGGCGTCTCGCGTTCTCCGATCAGCGCGGCGTTGGAGCTGCTGGTCGCCCAAGGCATCTTGAGCCCGTTCGAGACGAGGGGGCTGCAATTGGCGCGCGAGGTCGCCGACCTCGACCCTGAAGATATCCTGCCCAGTTCACCGCTCGAGGAGCTTTACCGCAGGATGATGCGCGAGCGCGCGCTCGGCCAGCTGCCGCAGGAGGTGTCCGAGGCGGAACTGATGCCGCGCTATCAGGTGTCGCGCGGCGTCGTGCGCAAGCTTTTGCTCCGCTTTGCCGCCGAAGGGCTGGTGCAGCGCCTGCCGGGGCATGGCTGGCGTTTCGCCGACACACTGGTCGGCGAGGACGCCTACCGGGAAAGCTATGAATTCCGGACGGCCGTCGAATGCGCGGCGCTGCGGTCGCCCATGTTCAATGCGGATCCTCAGCAGCTGGCGCCGGTCCGCCGCGCTCACCAGCGTATCCTGGCGATCGTGTCGACGGGCAAGACGTTGATCGGCGGCGACGAATGGTTCCGGATCAACGCATCCTTTCACGAAGGGCTTGCGGCCTGTTCCGGCAACCGGTTCCTGGCGGATGCGGTGCGCCAGCAGAACAATCTGCGCCGGTTGCAGGAGTCGGCGGGTTTCGAGGAACTGCCGGCGGAACGCATCGAGCAGTCCTGCCGGGAACATCTGGCCATCCTCGATGCCGTCGAGGCGGGCGAGATCGAATGGGCCGAGGCGCTGCTGCGCCAGCATCTAAGGCAGGCATCCGAGTTCGCTTCGCCGCAGCGCTCGATCTGATGCCTGCGATGTCCGCGACGGTGAGCATTTCCGTCGTCATTTTCCGCGCCGCCTGATCACCGCTGACAGCACCGAGACGACGGCGACCGCAGCCCGCATGCTGGCCGCTCAGTGAGCCAATGCGCTGACGCCATCCGGCATCGATGCGGGACTGGCCGATCTGGAACGAGCGTCTCCGCTCCGTCAAATGCCGGGATTTTTGGGACCGATTTTCAGCGGCGCATCATTTTCATCCGGATTGGGAACAGGAGCTTCGTCGGGAAGTCTGTCCGGGTCCGGCTCACGCACCGGCTTCGGTTCAGGAAACGGCGGCGGTGTGGGCGCGGGAGTGGGCGTTGGTTCGGGAGTGGGAAGAATGGCCATGGTGTGATTTCCTTCCGCTCGCACTCTGCCTTGGCGGGTCGCCGACGTCGGCTGGGATTTTTGAAGCCACCCGTTTCGATCGGTTTTCGCTCGGGCTGACGCACGCAGAACGACCACGCATGCCTATGGTTCCGACGCGAACTCCGATGATCCAGCAGGCATCGGCATTCGTGGCCGGACGGGGCCGTCAGAAAAGTGATCGAACGGTCCGCCCATGAGGGCCTTGCCGGCGTCGTGGAGCGACATAATTTCCATTTCAGGGTGGGACGAACTCACCTGCTGAATAGGAGGCGGCCGTGAAGCACCAAACACTTGACCAACTGCATACCGTTGCCGACGTTCACGCTGAAGCAACAGACCTCGTAACGACTCGAAGCCAGCGTCTCGAACGTTGGGCGAAACTGCTGGAGAAAAATCCCGATCGACGTCTCGAAGCGTTGACCGGCACCGAATACAAGTCCCCTGAGATACGCGAGAAAATGCGTTACAACGACTCGCCTCTCACGGTTGCCTTCGAGGACCCGATCTTTCGCGCGCAAGGCTTGAGAGATGACACCTACGGTGAAGCCAAGCGCTTCTTCGAGCTGACCGACTGGCAGCTGCACGAAATCGTCTGCCATTGCCATGTCGGCGCCTCGATACGAGCGCGATGGGCTGCCTCTCGCGTCCGCGCGGCAATGTCCGAGAGGTTTGGTTTCTTCGCCTGGCTGCGAGGAATATTCATGCACTGACGATTCGGGCATTGACGCTACGGGCATTCACGCTGCCGGCATTTATGTTGGGGGCCGGCATGTTCGGGTGATGGGGGCGGCGAAGTGATTTCCACGCCTCGCATCAGTGGTGGTTGATGAGCGGATAGGCCGTTTCGGCGGCGATCCGCCATCGGCGAAGCTCGAACCATAGGCTCGATACCACAGGGATGGGCGGATTTCAGTCGGCGGGCGCCCTGTACACACTCCTAGCCGATGATCCTGAATCCGTTCGGCTCCTGGCCGGCATCGACGTCGTGGGATGTCACGCTGGAGACCGACGCTCCGGTCGGCCCTTTCCACAACCGGTCCAACATGGTCGAAACCGCGCCGTCGGCTCCGACGATCAGTGCGGTTACGGATCCATCTTCCTCATTGCGAACCCACCCGGACAGACCGAGCCTCTCGGCCTCGGTCCGCGTCCACACGCGAAACGAGACGCCTTGCACCCTTCCCCTCAGTCTGACGCGTACCGCCTTGCGCCCGTTCTCCATGGTCACCTCCGTGCAGTTGGTTTGTTCACACCTTCAACTCACCAGCGGCGAAAAAGGCTCCGCCATCACATTTACGCATGATCTCGGCAACGGAACCATGCGGCGGCGGCTTTGTTTAAAAGACGGACAGCTGCAGGTTGCTGGGCCTCGGAGCCACGATTTCATGACCAACGATTCTCCAACGGGAGGCGCCATCCCGGCATCCGTTCCGACGATCGATCCGAAAGCCGCGCCGACGCTTCAACACGCCGAGGCCGAGGTCTTTTATACAGAGGCGATCCGCGAACTCGCCGCGACGGACATCCCCTTTCTTGTCGCCGGCACCTACGCGGTGAGCGCCTATACGGGCGTCACGCGCCAGACCAAAGACCTCGACATTTTCTGCAAGGCCGGCGACTTTGCCCGCATCCTCGCCCATTTCAAGCAGGCCGGTTTTGCGGTCGAGATCGTGGACGACCGGTGGCTTGGCAAGGTCTTCAAGAGCACGCATTTCTTTGACGTCATATTCGCATCCGCGAACGGCACCATGCCGGTCGGCGACGAGTGGCTGGAGCATGCTCGGCAGATCGAGCTGCTGGGCAGTCAGGTGCGGATCGTCGGTCCGACCGAGCTTATCTGGTCCAAATGCTTCATCCAGGACAGGGGCCGCCACGACGGCGCCGACATCGCTCACACCATCCTCAAGGCGCAGGATCAGATCGATTGGCGCCGGCTGCTTTCCTACCTCGAAGTTCACTGGGAGGTGCTGTTGATGCAGCTTCTGAATTTTCGATGGATCTATCCGAGCGAGCGCGATCACATTCCCGCCTGGCTGCTCGACGAATTGCTTGACCGGCTCGCCAAGCAGAGGGAGTTGCCTACGCCCCGAATGAAGATCTGCCGCGGGCGCCTGCTTTCGCCGACCGACTACGAGATCGACGTCAAGGAATGGGGCTTTGCCGGCGTCGGCGGAACAGGAGAATTTCGCGATGGCTGAGAGGAACAAGGCTGCTACGGCAAAGGTCGAGAACGGCGGCACCGTGAGGATTGCGGCTGTCGGCGACCTGCATGTGCGGGAAGACGCGCAGGCCTCCTGCCGTGATCTCTTCGGCGAGGTCTCGCGCGAAGCGGACGTCCTCGTGCTCACTGGCGACCTCACCAATCTCGGCAAGCCGCGTGAGGCCGAAATCCTTGCGGAGGATTTGCGCGCCTGCGCAATCCCGGTCGTCGCCGTGCTCGGCAACCATGACTATGAATCCGGCGCGGTCGAGGACGTTGCCCACATCCTGCGGCAGGCGGGCGTCCATCTTCTTGACGGCCAGACCACGGAAATCAAGGACGTCGGCTTTGTCGGCGTGAAGGGGTTCATTGGCGGTTTTGGATCGCGCATGCTCGGCTCCTTCGGCGAGCCGGCGATCAAGGCGATGGTCGCCGAAAGCGTCAGCGAATCGATGCGCCTCGAAAACGCAATGCGGCAGGTCCGCACCGAGCGCACGCTTGTCGTCCTGCACTACGCTCCGGTGGTCGAGACGGTCGCCGGCGAGCCATTGGAGATTTTTCCGTTCCTGGGCTCGTCGCGCCTGGCGGAGACGATCGACCGGTTCAAGGTCAGCGCCGTGGTGCATGGCCACGCGCATCGCGGCGTCTATGAAGGTCGCACGCCCGGCGGCGCCCCGGTCTACAACGTCGCCATGCACGTGGCGAAGCCGACCGGCCGTCCCTACGCCCTGCTCGAAATCTGAACACCCCGCGCCTCGTCAGCGATCGATCTCGCCGAACACGATATCGAGCGAGCCGATGATCGCGGCGACATCGGCGATCATGTGCCCGCGCGACAGAAAATCCATCGCCTGCAGATGGGCAAAGGACGGCGCGCGGATCTTGCACCGATAGGGAGTATTGCCGCCGTTCGAAACCAGATAGACGCCGAACTCGCCCTTCGGCGCCTCCACCGCGGCATAGACCTCTCCGGCGGGCACGCGAACGCCCTCCGTGTAGAGTTTGAAATGGTGGATCGTCGCTTCCATCGAGCGTTTCATCGTCGCCCGCGGCGGCGGGGTGATCTTGTGGTTCGGAATTGCCACCGGCCCCTGGCCTTCCGGCGATCGCAATTTCTCCAGGCATTGCTTCATGATCCGCACCGACTGGCGCATTTCCTCCATGCGGACGAGGTAGCGGTCGTAACAGTCGCCGTTCTTGCCGATGGGAATGTCGAAATCCATCTCGGGGTAGCATTCATAGGGCTGTGCCTTGCGCAAGTCCCACGCCGCGCCCGACCCGCGCACCATGGGGCCGGAGAAGCCCCAGGCCCAGGCGTCATCGAGGCCGATTACGCCGACATCGACGTTGCGCTGCTTGAAGATACGGTTTTCGGTGAGCAATTCGTCGAGGTTGCCGCAAACCTTGAGGAACGGATCGCAGAAAGCCCAGATGTCGTCCAGCAGCTTCTCAGGCAGGTCCTGGTGCACGCCGCCGACCCTGAAATAATTCGCATGCATGCGGGCGCCGGAGGCGCGCTCGTAAAACACCATCAGCTTCTCGCGCTCGGCAAAACCCCAGAGCGGCGGCGTCAGCGCGCCGATATCCATGGCCTGTGTCGTGACGTTGAGGAGATGCGACAAGAGCCGGCCGATTTCGCAAAACAGGACACGGATGAGCTGTCCGCGCTTCGGGACCGAGATTTCCAACAACTTCTCGGCGGCGAGGCAGAACGCATGCTCCTGGTTCATCGGCGCGACATAGTCGAGCCGGTCGAAATAGGGCAGGGCCTGCAGATAGTTCTTGTACTCGATCAGTTTTTCGGTGCCGCGGTGGAGCAGGCCGATATGGGGATCGGCGCGATCGACGACCTCGCCGTCCAGTTCCAGCACCAGCCGCAGCACGCCGTGAGCAGAGGGATGCTGCGGTCCGAAGTTGAGGGTGAAGTTGCGAACTGCGGCTTCGACCATGACGCTGCTCCGCTGTACCGGGTTTCAGGGCCGAAGCCGAGTGTTCCGGCCCGCCACGCCCGGACCACCGATCAGGTGCCCGCCAATCACGTGCCCGCCAATCACGTGGTTGTCTGGATGATCAGAGTCAGCATGCCGTCGCCGTCGATGTTGGCGGCAACAACCTGCGAGGAGTCCAGCCCGTTCGCCGCCAGCACCGATGCCGCCTGTGGCGAGGCATCGATCGAGCTCTGCAGGGTAAGCAGATCTTCAACGCTGGTCTGGGTGATCACGGCCTCGGCTTGCGTCTTGAGTTCCGGCGGCAAATCCTCGAGGGCGACAATGGCAATGCCAGTAAAATTCTGGTCGGTGAAACCTTGATCCGGCAGGGCTTGATCAGGCAGGGTCTGGTCAGGCGTTTGGTTGGGCAAGCTTGGATCGGGCAGGGCTTCCGGAGCCGGAGGTGCGATCTGGGGAAGCTGCGGGTCGGTGGATTGCGCGTGAATCGGCTGCGCCAGGGCCAATCCCGAAAGGGCGGCAATTGTCGTCAACATGCGCATGATCGTTCCTTCCGTTTTTCGTTTGGCTCGAGGAGGATCACCTGGTGACCACACAACCATTGTCCCGGATTATGGTTCCCGTCCGTCACGGATATGGCCATGGTGGAGCCTATCCTGGCGCGAGCGGTCGAACGATGGAACGATTCCGACAGGCGTTCATTCTCCCCTGATCACACCTTCATCACAGGATCGGCGGGGCGCTGCAGCTCGAGGAGAAAGCCATGAGAATCAGCGAGTGCATGACACGGAAAGTTCAGGTCGCCAGTCCGGACCAGTCCTTGCGGGATGCCGCACGAGTCATGGCCGATCTTGACGCCGGTGTTCTGCCCGTGGGTGAGAATGAGCGGCTGGTCGGCATGATCACGGACCGCGACATTGCCGTCCGTGGCATCGCGGAGGGCAGAGGTCCCGACACCAAGATCAGGGATGTGATGAGCGCGGAGGTACAGTGCTGCTATGACGACCAGGAAGTCGGCGATGTTCTTCAGAATATGCGCGAACTCAAAGTGCGGCGAATGCCGGTGATCAGCCGCGACCGGCGGCTGGTTGGCATTGTCTCGCTCGGCGACCTCGCCACGAATGGCGAACCCGCATGGGCCGGCGAAGCGCTGGGCGGCATCTCGCAGCCGGGCGGCGACCATTCGCAGACGGAGCATTGATGCATCATAAACAGATTTGAAGTTCCTGCTCGATCGACGGCATCGGCGTTCAGGAACTTCGAATCCACAACCGTACTGGAGTCACTCCTTTGCGCTACAGGGCCGCACGCCCGGAGGCGCGAGCACTTGGTTTGCGCATGATTCCCAGCGAAAATCGATTTCCGGGGTCATCCGGGCCGACGCTACGCAACGGAGAATCGATCGATGACCCACAGCCATGTCCCGTCGCCCTGGCGGCGGGCAACCTCGGTGGTTACGGTGCCATCGGGAAGACGGGTTGACGTCAGTGCCAGATCTTCGCTGACAACAGCCGGAGTCTGATTTCCGGCGGCAAATTTTTGGCCAGTTGCGGTGATGTCGGCGAAGAGTGCCCGGATCGCTTCGCGGCCACGCGTCAGTCGCCCGTCACCGCTGTCGACGACGGCATGCGGCTCAAAAAGCGCGGCCATGCCGTCGATGTCTCCCACCCACTGCCGGGAGATCAGCAGGCGCTCCAGATCCTGGGGATCACGCGCCGGCTCGCGGCTTGCTTCATCGGTCATGGCGAAACTCCTCCGACGCTCGGTAGCAAAGCGTTCGATCCTGCGCCAAGTTTCGTTGGAAGACGAGCCGCGGAAGCTCCGCCATGCTGATCGCAAGGTGGAGCAGCCTGGCGATCATTCTCCCCAGCCGAGATCGCGATCCGCAACGCGCCATTCGGCGGCGCCGGCGCGGCGCCGGTGGCTGTCGTTGAGGAAGTCGGCGATTCTTGCCGCCGATTTCGCCGAGGCGAAGGTGAGCAGCCGATCGTGATGGACGACAGGCTCGCCGGTCTCATTGTCCCAGATCTCGAACCGGCAGCTTGGGTTCGGTATGGCTTCGAAACGGATCTTCATATCGATGGCCCCGGTGATCGACGGACCGAGGTTCTGCGACCCGGGCTTACGGATGGCTTACGGGCGTTTTGGATTATGCTTTTGGCAGCGGGCGCGCTCGCTCGATGTCGCCTCGGCTAGTTTGCGTTCGGCGCGAGGCGCTGCGCGACATGGTCGGCGATCGCCAAGCTTGAGGTCAGGCCAGGGCTCTCGATGCCGAACAGATTGACCAGGCCCTCCACGCCGTGCACCGCCGCGTCCTGGATGACGAAGTCGGCATTGGCTTCGCCGGGACCGGAGAGCTTCGGCCGGATGCCGCTATAGGCCGGCTGCAGGCTGCCATCGGCCAGGTCCGGCCAGTATTTGCGGATCTCGTCGTAGAAGCGCTCGCCACGTATTGGATCGACGCGATAGTCGAGTTGATCGGTCCATTCGACGTCAGGCCCGAAGCGGGCGACGCCGTCGAGGTCGAGCGTCAGATGGACGCCGAGCCCGCCGGGCTCGGGCACGGGATAGACCAGCCGCGAGAACGGCGCCCGGCCGGCAACCGAAAAGTAATTGCCCTTGGCGTAGCGAAGTTCTGGCACGAATTGCCGATCGAACCCGTCAAGCGAGCCGGCAAGTGCCGTGGCGCCGAGCCCGGCGGCGTTGATGAAGCGCGCGGTGGCGATTTCAAAGCGCTCGCCGCTGGTGCTGTCGACCGTGTCGAGCACGATGCGCCTACCTTCAACGCGGCCCGAGACGATGCGGGTGTTGAGGCTGAGCGCTGCCCCGTGCTCCTCGGCGTCGCCCAGCAGCGCAAGCATCAGCGCGTGGCTGTCGATGATGCCGGTGGCGGGAGACAAAAGCGCGGCCGTGCCGCGCAGCTTGGGCTCCAGCCTGCGCGCCTCTGCTGCGGTCAAGGGCGTCAAATCGCCCGCGCCGCAAGCAGCGGCATTGGTCAGGATCGAAGCGAGCATCGGCTCCTGTTCGGCATTTGTTGCAACGATGAGCTTGCCGCAGCGCGCATGCGGCACCGCCCGCTCCTGGCAATAACGGTAGAGCCTTTCGCGGCCTGCCACGCAGAGCCGGGCCTTCAGCGATCCGGCCGGATAGTAGATGCCGGCATGGATGACCTCGGAATTACGCGAACTGGTCCCGGTGCCGATGGCGTTCTCGGCCTCGAGGATCAGGGTGTCTATGCCACGCCGCGCCATCTTTCGCGCGATCGCGAGGCCGATGACGCCGGCGCCGGCGACGATGCAGTCGACGTGGTCCACGATCAGGCCACCTCAGCCTTGTTGTTGTGCCTGCTGGTGAGCCGTTCGGGAACCAAGTCTTGGCCTTGCGCACAGCCGGCTTGGCGCAGGTTCCCGCGTTCAGCAGCCTCGAAGCTGAAATTCTGCATGTCTTCCGTCCATCCGCCGGCCCTTCCGAAAGGGCTTGACACCCTTACAAGAAACGGATGCAGCAAACAGCATTAATCCAGAGGCCGATGCGCGCGCCGAACGGCGGCAGGACGCACGTCCCGGCATGCAGGACAGGAGCCATCATGGACGCTCGGCCGAATTCCCCCGAAGCCCGCGACATCAGCTACCACATGCACGGCTACACCAATGCCCGCAAGCATGAAGAGGCAGGGCCGCTGGTCATCGAGAAGGGCGACGGCATCTATGTCGAGGATCTCGCCGGCAACCGCTATATCGAGGCGATGGCCGGGCTTTGGAGTGTCGCGGTCGGCTTCTCCGAGAAGCGGCTGGTCGACGCTGCGGTGCGCCAGATGTCCAGGCTGCCTTACTATCACGACTTCGGTTCCAAATCGCATTCGCCGCTGATCGATCTCGCCGAGAAGCTGGTGCAGATGGCGCCGGTGCCGATGAGCAAGGCGTACTTCACCAATTCCGGCTCCGAGGCCAACGATACGGCCATGAAGATGATCTGGTACCGGTCGAATGCACTCGGCCAGCCTGCGCGCAAGAAGATCATCAGCCGCATTCGCGGCTATCACGGCGTCACCATTGCCTCGGCGAGCCTGACCGGGCTGCCCAACAACCACACTTCCTTCGACCTGCCGATCGCCAATGTGCTGCACACCTCGACGCCGCACCACTGGCGCGAGGCGCTGCCGAATGAGAGCGAAGGAGAGTTTTCGAGCCGGCTTGCCGACGATCTGGAAAAGCTGATCCTGGCCGAAGGCCCGGAAACCGTCGCTGCCTTCTTCGGCGAGCCGATCATGGGCGCCGGCGGCGTCATCGGGCCGCCGGCCGGCTACTGGGAGAAGATCCAGGCGGTGCTGTCGAAATACGACATCCTGCTCGTCGCCGACGAGGTGATCTGCGGCTTTGGCCGAACCGGCGAAATGTTCGGCTCGCAGACCTTCGGCATCAGGCCCGACATCATGGTGCTGTCGAAGCAGATCTCTTCGTCCTACCTGCCGATCTCGGCCTTGCTGATCAACGAGAAGGTTTTCGAGCCGATTGCCGACGAAAGCAATCGCATCGGCACCTTCGGCCACGGCTTCACCGGCGGCGGCCATCCCGTTGCGGCGGCGGTCGCGCTGGAGAACCTGAAGCTGATCGAGGAGCGCGATCTCGTCGGCAATGCGCGCACGGTCGGCGCGCATATGCAGAAGCGGCTGCGCAAGCTCGCTTCGCACCCGCTTGTCGGCGAGGTGCGCGGCGTCGGCCTGATCGCGGCGGTCGAACTGGTCGGCGACAAGGCGAACAAGACGCCGTGGGAGACGGCCGGCGCGCTGGGCGGGCTCGTCAACGGTTTCATGCAGCAGAACGGCATCATCTCGCGCAACATGGGCGATGCACTGGCCTTCTGCCCGCCGCTGATCATCACCGAGCCCCAGGTCGACCAGGTGATCGACGCGTTTGAAAGATCGCTTGAAGCCGCGGTCAAGCTGGTCCCGTAATTGGCGCGCGCGTAACGGCATGATCTCGAGCGACGCAAGCGACGTTATAAGAAAATTGCGAAAAACTTATAACGCTGCAGGAGAGGATCAGGAATCCTTGTTTGCAGCCAAATCACAGAATGGTTTTGCTCATCAAGATCAGCAAAGCCAATCTCTGCCCGACCTGAGACTTATTTGGCTTTGGCCGGAGGACGCTCGTGATTGGCGAAAGCCGAAGCGACATCCAATCTCCCCCCTTGCGGGGGAGATGTCCGGCAGGACAGAGGGGGGTGGGAAGGATCGCAACTTCGACTTCAGCCTTGCCAACCCAGCTTGAGGGCGTGGCTGCGATCGATTGACAGGTCGGAGGGACAGCACCCCCCTCTGCCTGCCGGCATCTCCCCCGCAAGGGGGGAGATCGGCAGCTTCGGAGGCGGCAATTGCCTTGCTAGTCTTGGTTGTCAACGCGTTGCAGCGAGGTCCGCAACGGCGTCCGGAACGACCACCAATTTGCCGACAAAATCCTTGGCGATGAAATCCGCCTGGGCGCGGTGGAAATCCGACAGCTTGTAGACACCGCCGACCAGCGGCTGGATTTTCTTCTCCTCGATGTAGCGGACGATACGACGGAAATCGTGTCGCGTGCCTTGGCTGGAGCCGTGCAGCTGCAATTGCTTGAGATACATGGTGCGCAGATCGAGTTGCACGACCGGGCCGGCAATCGCGCCGGCGGTGGTGTAGCGGCCTTCGGGCCGAAGGATGCGCAACAGGTCATTGAAGATGCCGCCGCCGACGAGGTCGGCAACCACGTCGATCGGCTGGCCGCCGGTCGCGTTATTCACGGCGGCGGGCAGATCGGCGACGCCACGGGTAATCACCGCCTCGGCGCCGATGTCGAGCACCGCCTGTTCCTTGCCCTTGCCGACGACGGCATAGGGAATGGCGCCGCGCGCCCGCGCCAACTGCACGATGCCGGAGCCGACGCCGCCCGACGCGCCGGTGACCAGCACACGCTCGCCGGCCTTCAATGCGGCGCGTTCGAGCATCTGTTCGCCGGTAAGATAAGCGCAGCAGAAGGTGGCGAGTTCGACGTCGGTCAGGTCGGTGGCGACGACATGGGCATTCTCGGCCGGCACGGTCTGGTACTCGGCATAGCCGCCGTCGCGGCCGTGGCCCATATAGTCGATGTCGGCGAGTGAATCATCGTCGCGGTTGTAGATCGAGAAATCGACCATCACCCGCTCACCGATGCGGGCCGAAGAAACACCCTCGCCGACAGCAACGATGTTGCCGACCGTGTCGGTGCCCTGGATACGCGGGAAGGTCAGCGTATTGCCCTGACGCCGCCAGGTCGACACGGCGGCAGCATCTTCCTCCGTGCCATAGGCGCCCTGGCGCACCCAGACATCGGTGTTGTTCATGCCGCACGCCGTGACCTTGACCAGAACCTCGCCCGGGGCGGGAGAGGGCACTTTCACATCGATGCGATAGACAAGCTTTTCCGGCCCGCCGTGACCGGTCAGAAGCACGGCTGCCATGGTGGCGGGGAGGGCTATGGAGGTCATTGATGTTGCTTCCAGATATTCCAGGTTGGCGCTGCCCCTCACCCTTACCCTCTCCCCGTGAACAATGGGGAGAGGGGGTCAGCCGGCGCCGAGTGCTTGACCCTTCTCTACCGAGAAGGTGCCGACAGGCGGATGAGCGGCGGCACCAAGGTCGATAATTAGATGCTGGCAAACACGCCATTCACCGCATCGGCCGTCTTCGACACGACGATGTCCGCCTCTTCGCGGGTGAGGCATAGCGGCGGCGCAAAGCCGAGGATGTCGCCTTGCGGCATGGCGCGGCCGATGACGCCAAGCTCGGCAAGCGCGGTCGCGACCTGCGGCCCGATTTTTTGCGCGGCATCGAAGAACACGCGGTCGTCCCGGTCGGCGACGAATTCGATTGCCGCCAGCATGCCGTCGCCGCGCACCTCGCCGACATTCTTGTGGCCGCCGACGGCTTTCGCCAGTTCGGCGCGGAAATAGGCGCCGGTCTCACCGGCGTTGGTCACCAGGTCCATCTCGTCGATCAGTTCCAGGTTGGCGACACCGGCGGCAACGCAGATCGGATGCGCCGAATAGGTCCAGCCATGGCCCAGGCTGCCGAGTTTGTCGGAGCCCTGCACCAGCACCTGCCAGACCTTATCCGAGACGATGACGCCCGACAGCGGCGCATAGGCCGAGGTCAGTCCCTTGGCGATGGTGATCAGGTCGGGCTTGATGCCGTAATGGTCGGAGCCGAACATGGTGCCCAGCCGGCCGAAGCCGGTGACCACTTCGTCGGCGACCAGCAGCACATCATATTTGTTCAGAACCGCCTGGATCTTTTCCCAGTACAGAGCGGGCGGCGGCACGATGCCGCCGGTGCCGAGGATCGGCTCGCCGATGAAGGCGGCGACCGTGTCGGGGCCCTCGGTCAGGATCATCTCTTCGAGCTTGTCGGCGCAGTGTTGGGAAAACTGTTCCTCGCTCATCGAGCGGTCGGCGCGGCGGAAATAGTATGGTGCCTCGGTGTGCAGGATCGGCGCACGCGGCAGGTCGAAGGCGTTGTGGAACAGGTCGAGCCCGGTCAGCGATCCGGTCATGACGCCAGAGCCGTGATAGCCGCGCCAGCGCGAGATGATCTTCTTCTTCTCGGGACGGCCGAGCACGTTGTTGTAGTACCAGATCAGCTTGATGTTGGTTTCGTTGGCGTCGGAGCCGGAGAGGCCGAAATAGACCCTCGACATGCCTTGCGGGGCGCGGTCGATGATCATCTTGGAAAGCGTGATCGACGCCTCGGTGCCGTGGCCGACATAGGCATGATAATAGGCAAGGTTCCTGGCCTGGGCGGCGATGGCGTCTGATATCTTCTGGCGGCCATAGCCGACATTGACGCAATAGAGCCCGGCGAAGGCATCGATGCTCTTGCGGCCGTTATTGTCCCAGATGGTGACGCCTTCGCCGCCGGCGATGACGCGGGTCGGCGATTCACCCCGCGCATGCGTGCCCATATGGGTCGAGGGATGGAAGAAGTGGTCGCGGTCCCAGGCGGCGAGTTCGTTGGACTGGTCGAGCATTTTTTTTACTCCTAAGGAAATGTCTCCGGCGCGGCTTACGCTACGTCCAGGCAGAGATATTTAAGATCGGTAAAGGCTTCGAGCCCGTGGCGCGAGCCCTCGCGGCCGATGCCGGACTGTTTGACGCCGCCGAACGGAACCGGCGCGCCGGTGATCTTGACGCGGTTGATGGCGACCATACCGTAGTCGAGTGCACGGCCCATGCGCAATTGGCGGCCGCCGTTCTCGGTGACGACATAGGCGACGAGCCCGTATTCGGTGGCGTTGGCGCGGGCGATGACCTCGTCCTCGCTGTCGAAGGGCGTCACCGCGGCGACCGGACCAAAAGTTTCCTCGCGCATGATCAGCGCATCGTCGGTGACATCGGCGAGCAGGGTCGGCCGGTAGAACAGCGGTCCGGCCGGATGTCTGCCGCCGCCGGTTAGGCAGCGCGCGCCATGGGCGAGCGCATCGGCGACCTGCTCCTCGACCTTCTTGACGCCGCGCTCGTGCATCAACGGCCCGATGTCGATGTCATCGGCCAGGCCATTGCCGGTCCGCAGTGCCTCGATGCGCCTGGCGAAGGCGGCGCAGAAACGATCATAAATCGGGCGCTGGACATAGATGCGGTTGGCGGCAAGGCAATCCTGGCCGGAAGTGGCGAATTTGGCGTCGACGGCTGTCGTCACCGCCTTGTCGAGATCGGCGTCGGCAAAGACGATCAGCGGCGCGTGGCCGCCAAGCTCCATGACCAGCCGCTTCATCGTCGGCGCACTTTGCGCGGCGATAAGCCTGCCGATCTCGGTCGAGCCGGTGAAGCTCATGGCGCGGACGCGCGGATCTTCGCACATCCGCCCAACGATGGTCGAGGCCTTGCCGGTGAGAACGTTGAAGACGCCAGCCGGCAGGCCGGCGCGTTCGCCGAGCTCGGCCAGCGCCAGTGCCGACAGCGGCGTTTCCGACGAAGGATGCGCGACGATGGTGCAGCCGGCGGCAAGGGCGGCCGCCGCCTTGCGGGTCAGCATGGCTGCGGGAAAATTCCACGGCGTGACGACGCCGACGACGCCGAGCGGTTCGCGCCGCACCATCATCTCGGCGTTTGGCAAATGGCTGGTGACGCTTTCGGCGTTGAGGCGCTTTGCCTCCTCGGCGTACCATTCGACGAAGGAGGCGGCGTAGTCGATCTCGCCAAGCGATTCCTTGAGAGGCTTGCCCTGTTCGAGCGTCATCAACAGCGCCAGATCCTCTTTCGCGGCGATGATCAGGTCGAACCATTTTCGCAGGATTCTTGCGCGCTCCTGTGGGAGAGCCGCGCGCCAGGCGGGAAAGGCGCGCGACGCCGCGTCGATCGCCTTGCTCGTCTGCCTGGCATCGAGCGCGGCAACCCAGGCAACGGTGGCGCCTGTAGCAGGGTCGGCCACCCCAAAACTCTCGGCGGCTTCACTCGCCGTCCAGTGGCCGTCGACATAGGCGAGTTGGCGCAGCAGCCGCCGGTCGGCGAGCCGGTCAAGCGCTTCGTGGCGTTGTGGGCGAGCAAAATGCGCGGACATGTTCGAGGTCTCCCGGTTTCGGAATGATGCGGAGAGACTATGCGCGCGGCGCAGACAGAGAGGCTGTTTCGGAGCGCACGCGTAGAGAGATTGTCTCTATTGGGCCGAAACACAGGACAGTCTCTCCGAGGCTGTAGCAGACAGTGGAGATTGGCTGAACCTTCTCCAACTTCGTCATCCCCGGGCGAAGCAGGAGCGAAGCTCCGTCGCGAAGACCCTGGGATCCATTCCGTGACCTTAGCCGAGAAATGCGGCGGAGCAGAATTCCGCATCGTCGCGGCGACCTGATGTCAGTTTCCCTAGACCTCACGACTGTGCCGGCAGCAGATCGGCCACCGGCAAGGCGACCTCCTCCTTCACCGTCTTGGTGACGATGTAGGTGAAATAACGGTCGATGCCGATCTCGCGTTCGAGCAGGGCGTCGACGAGCCGCTGATAGGCGTCGATGTCGCGCGCCATCACTTTCAGCAGATAGTCGACGCCGCCGCCCACCGACCAGCAGGCGACGATTTCGGGGACGTCGCGGATGACGCGCTCAAAACGGTCGAAATCGGCCTGGCGGTGGCTGGCCAGCGTCACCTCCATCAGGACGGTGGCGACCGGCGCGACGGCGCGCATTGCAACCCTGGCGTGATAGCCGGAGACGATGCCGGCCTTTTCCAGCTTGCGCAACCGCATCCAGCACGGCGTCGGCGACAGGCCGACCTTGTCGGCGAGCGCCAGCTTGGTGATGCGCCCGTCGCGCTGAACCGCGTCGAGGATTTTCAGGTCGATCTGATCCAGTTTCAATGCGGCCATGAGCGTCCACTTTTTTCCGCGACACCATGACGGCGCATTATTTCGATTGTCAATTGCACTGATTTCGATCTCTAATATGTCATGACATTGTGGCGTCCAGATCCCGCGCTTATCCGGCGGCCGGCCTATCAATCGCTCGCCGACCAGTTCGCGCGCGCCATTCATGACGGACGGCTGGCCAACGGCGCGCGGCTGCCGACGCATCGCCGGCTGGCCGACGATTTGAAGCTTTCGGTGCAGACAGTCAGCCGCGCCTATGAGGAACTGATCCGCCGGGGCCTGGTCTCCGGCGAGATCGGCCGCGGCAGCTTCGTGCAGACGCAGCGCCGCGAGCCGGAGCCGCCCTATCTGCCGGAGCGCCTTGGCGAGGTCATCGACCTGTCGATCCTGAAGCCGGTCTGCGAGCCGATGCATCTGGAGCGGCTGAAGCAGGCGCTGGGCTGGCTCGCCGAGAACCTGCCGTCGACCTCGGCGCTGTCGTTCCGGCCGAACATGGTGTTTCCGCGCCACCGTGCAGTGGCGGTCGAATGGCTGCGGCTGTGCGGTCTCGACGTGTCGGCGCAGAATGTCAGCCTGACCAACGGCGCCACGGCCGGCATGACGGTGGCGCTGATGAGCGTGGCGCCGCCGGGTTCGACCGTCGCCACCGAGGCGATCGGCCATCACACGCTGATCCCGCTGGCGCGCTATCTCGGCTTCAACCTCGAGGGCCTGCCGATCGACGACAACGGCCTGATCCCGGAGGCGCTCGACGAGGCGTGCCGGCTTTCCGACATCCGCGCCGTATTCGTGCAGCCCTCGGTGATCAATCCGACTGCGACATTGATGAATGCCGCGCGGCGCGAGCAGATCGCTGCGGTGGCGCGCAGGCACGACATCGCCATCATCGAGAACGACGTGCTCGGGCCGCTGGTCGAGGGCCGTCCGCCGCCGGTCGCCGCCTTCGCGCCCGAGCGCACGCTCTACGTCACCTCCTTCACCAAGATCGTGCTGCCAGGCCTGCGCATCGGTTATCTCGCGGCGCCCGACCGCTATGTCGCTGCCGTCGCCAACCGGCATCTCGTCTCCAACTGGATGGCGACGCCGATGGTGGCAGAGATCGCGACAAAATGGGTGACCGACGGCACGGCGATGGAACTCGTCCGCTGGCAACGGTCGGCGCTTCGGCGGCGGCAGGAGATTGCCGCCCAGGTGCTTGCGGGGGTCGACTACCGCGTTCATCGCGACGGGCTGCATCTGTGGCTGGAACTGCCCGGCGACCGCGCCGAGGAGGGCTTCGTCTCACAGGCCCGCCTGCAGGGCGTGGCGATCGCACCGGGCACATCGTTCCGCATCTCGGCGGCGCCCTGGCAACCGGCAGTGCGCATCTCGCTGGGCTCGACAACCGAGGGGGAACTGCGCGCCGGCCTCAGTGTTGTCACCAAGCTTCTGCTCGGCGACCCGGAGCATCTGCTGCTGGCGATCTAGGCAAGCATTGCCGCGAAATTCTGCGGAGTCAGAAACATTGTCATGAGTTTATTTTCCTGATTGACATGATTTGGCGCGTTCCGCATCGTTAAGGCACAGCTTCTCCAGCACGGGGGAATTCTTTGTCCGCGCCCATCATCAAGATCGACGCCATTTCGAAAAGCTTTGGCACCTTCAAGGTGCTGGACGGACTGTCGATGCAGGTCATGCCGCGCGAGAAGCTGGCGCTGATCGGCCCATCCGGCTCCGGCAAGACGACGATCCTGCGCATCCTGATGACGCTGGAGAGGATCGACAGCGGCCACATCCAGATCGACGGCGAGCAGCTTTACCACATGGAGCGCAACGGCCAGTTGCTGCCCGCCGACGAACGGCATCTGGCAAGAATGCGCCAGAAGATCGGCATGGTCTTCCAGCTGTTCAACTTGTTTCCGCACAAGAGCGTCATCGACAACGTCACGCTGGCGCCGATCCTGACCAAGGGCATGCCGCGCGCCGCCGCCGAAAAACGGGCGATGGAACTGCTCGACATGGTCGGCATGGCCGACAAGGCGAAGGCGATGCCGGCGCAGCTTTCCGGCGGCCAGAAGCAGCGCGTTGCCATCGCTCGCGCCTTGGCGCTGCAGCCCAGGATCATGCTGTTCGACGAGGTGACATCGGCGCTCGATCCGGAACTGGTCGAGGAGGTGCTGAACGTGTTGTGGCGGCTCTGCTCGGAGACCGACATGACCATGCTGCTGGTCACACACGAAATGGGTTTTGCCCATGATTTCGCCGACCGGGTTCTGTTCTTCGACCGCGGCAAGATCGTCGAGGAAGGCAAGCCGGACGAGATTTTCCGCAACCCCAAGCAGGAGCGTACGCAAGCTTTCCTGAAGAAGATCATCGCGGCCGGACATCGCGTCTGACTGCCATGCCCCGGGCGGCAGCGCCGTCCTCCCAGGGCGGCGAATCCGTCCCGTGGAACGACCAAACCAAAAGAGAAACAAGGAGTTGGGAACAATGAAGAAACTTGGCATTCTGGCCGGCGTCGCCGGTGTTGCGCTGACCGCAATCCTGGCCGCTTCGACCGCGGGATCGGCCGACGACAGCAAGCTCGAAGAGCTCAAGGCACAGGGCTTCGCCCGTGTCGCCATCGCCAACGAGCCGCCCTATACGGCGGTTGCTGCCGACGGCAAGGTCTCGGGTGCGGCGCCCGATGTGGCCCGTGAAATCTTCAAGCGTCTTGGTGTCAACGACATCGTCGCCTCGATCTCGGAATATGGCGCGATGATCCCCGGCCTGCAGGCCGGCCGTTTCGACGTCGTCACCGCCGGCCTGTTCATGAAACCGGAGCGCTGCGCGGCAGTCGCTTATTCGGAGCCGGTGCTGTGCGACGCCGAGGCAATGCTGGTCAAGAAGGGCAACCCGAAGGGCTTCAAGAGCTATGAGGATGTCGCCAAGGATGCCACCGCAACGATCGGGGCGCCGGGCGGCGGCACCGAGGAGAAGCTGGCGCTCACTGCCGGCGTGCCGCGTGACCGCGTCATCGTCGTGCCGGATGGCCAGAGCGGCCTGAAGATGCTGCAGGACGGCCGCATCGACGCCTATTCGCTGCCGGTGCTGTCGATCAACGACCTGGTCAAGAAGGCCAACGATCCGAACCTCGAAGTCGTCGCCCCGGTGGTCGGCGCGCCGGTCTATTGCGACGGCGCGGCGTTCAAGAAGGGCGATGAGGCGCTGCGCGACGCCTATGACGTCGAATTGGCCAAGCTGAAGGAGTCCGGCGAATTCGCCAAGATCATTGAGCCCTACGGTTTTTCGGCCGCGGCGGCGATGTCGACGAGCCGCGACAAGCTCTGCTCGGCAAAATAGGCGCCTTTTTCCTTCTCCCCGTTCACGGGGAGAAGGGTGTCACGAAGTGACGGATGAGGGGCAGCGCCAGTTCTGCCAAATTGGCTCTGCCCCTCATCTGCCTGCCGGCATCCCCGTGAACGGGGAGAAGATGCCAAGACTATAACCGCAAAACGCTGGAAATTCGAACTTCATGACCCAATGGTCCGGCTATTTCGGCCTGATATTGCAGGGAGCGCTTGTTACCATCGAGCTGACGCTGATGGGGTCGGTGCTTGCCCTGATCATGGCCTTTCTCGCCGGGCTGGGGCGGCTGTCGCGTTTTTTCGCCATTCGGGCGCTGGCCACCGCCTATATCGAATTCTTCCGCGGCACCTCGATCTTCGTGCAGCTGTTCTGGGCCTATTTCGTGCTGCCGTTCATCGGCATTTCGCTGACGCCGCTGCAGGCCGGCGTGCTGGCGCTTGGCCTCAATGTCGGCGCCTACGGCGCGGAGGTGGTGCGCGGCGCCATCCAGTCGATCGGCCGCGAACAGTACGAGGCCTGCACCGCGGTCAATCTCGGCCGCTGGCAAGCCATGCGCCATGTCATCCTGCCGCAGGCGCTGCTGGTGATGCTGCCGACCTTCGGCAACAACGCCATCGAATTGCTCAAGGCCACCGCCGTGGTTTCGCTGATCTCGCTCACCGACCTGACCTTCCAGGCGCAGGTGGTGCGCTCGCAGACCGGCAACACGCTGGTGCCGTTCACCACCATTCTCGTCATCTATTTCGCCCTTGCGCTGATCATTTCGTGGGGTGTGCGTTCGCTGGAACGCCGCATGGCGCGCGGCCTCGACGGGGTGCGCGTCTGATGGATCGGGCCTCGTAATGGAATGGGATTGGAATTTCGTCTGGGAGATCATGCCGACCCTGATCGAGGGCGTGAAGATCACCATCCTGGCGACACTGCTCGGCTCGGTTCTGGCAGCGATCGTCGGCTTGGCTATCGCGCTGGCGCGGCGCTCGCCGAACAAGGGTTTGTCGCGCAGCGTCGGCTTCCTCGCCGAGTTCATTCGCGGCACGCCGCTCTTGGTGCAGCTCTACTTCATCTTCTATGTGCTGCCGGATATCGGTATCCTGCTGCCGCCGCTGGTGGCGGGCGTCATCGGCCTCGGGCTGCATTACGGCACCTACACGGCCGAGGTCTATCGCGCCGGCATCGACAATGTGCCGCGCGGCCAGTGGGAAGCCGCCAAGGCCTGCAATCTCAACGCTAGGCAGACCTGGACCCACATCATCATGCCGCAGGCTATCCCGCCGATGATCCCGGCGCTTGCCAACTATTTTATCGCCATGTTCAAGGAGACGCCGCTGCTTTCGGCGATCACCGTGCTGGAACTGATGAACCAGGCCAAGAGCGTCGCCAACACCTATTACCGCTATGTCGAGCCGATGACCCTGGTCGGCGCCTTCTTCCTCGTCATCAGCCTGTTCTCGGTCGTGCTGCTGCGCTGGCTGGAACGCCGCTACGGGCGCATTGAAAAATGACAGTTCCTTCGACCAAATCGTTAGCAAGGAGCGCGTGGTGACCGCTCCAGTCGACATCCGCCTGCACTCGACACGGCCGGCGCTCGACGCGCGTCCGCTGGAAAAGCGCGTCGGCCTGATCATCCTTGCCACCGACCATACGACCGAACCGGATTTTCGCCGCATGGTGGCAAGCGACCGGATGGGCGTCTATGTCGCGCGCATCCCCTATGCCAATCCGACGACGCCGGACAATTTGCGCAAGATGCAGCCGTCGCTGACGGCGGGCGCCGCGCTCATCCTGCCCGATGAGCCGCTCGACGCGGTCTGTTATTCCTGCACCTCAGCCTCGGTCGTCATCGGCGATGCCGAGATCGAGGCGGCGGTGCAGGCGGCCAAGCCCGGCGTACCCGTGGTTACGCCGCCGATGGCAGGGGTGCGCGGCTTGAAAGCGCTGGGCGCCAGGACGATCAGTATTCTCACTCCTTATACTGTCGAGACCAGCCGGCCGATGGCCGCCTATTTCGCGGCGCACGGTTTCGAGATCGCCAGTTTTACCTGTCTCGGCTTCGACGACGACCGCGAGATGGCGCGGATTGCACCGGCCACGCTGGTCGATCTGGCGCCCGAGGCGACCGACGCGCAAGCGGACGCACTGTTCGTCTCCTGCACGGCGCTGCGGGCAGCACTTGCCGTCGTCGGCATGGAGGAGGCGATCGGCCGCCCGGTCGTCACCAGCAATCAGGCAACCGCCTGGAACTGCCTGCGGCTTTGCGGCGACGACGAGCGGCGCGCCGAATTCGGCCGTCTGATGACGCTGCCTTTGGGACAATGAGGCCATGACACCTGCGCCCATCACCCTCTCCGACATCCGCGCGGCGCACGAGCGCGTCGCAGGCAAGGTCGAGCGCACGCCGACCGTGCTTTCCCCGAGTCTTTCCGGGCACTTGGGTGCGCCTGTTTATCTCAAGCTCGAACATCGGCAGACCACCGGCAGCTTCAAGCTGCGCGGCGCCTCGAACGCCATCGCTTCGCTGAACGCCGAGGAGAAGGCGCGCGGCGTGGTCGCCGCCTCGACCGGCAATCACGGCCGGGCGCTGGCTCATGCGGCAAAGCTCGAAGGCATGCGCGCGACGATCTGCATGTCGCGACTGGTGCCGCAGAACAAGCTCGACGAAATCCGCCGGCTCGGCGCCGAGATCCGCATCGTCGGCAACAGCCAGGACGATGCGCAGCAGGAGGTCGACCGGCTGGTCGCGGAAGACGGTCTGATCATGCTCGCGCCCTTCGACCATCCCGATATCATCGCCGGGCAAGGCACGCTTGGGCTGGAAATCATCGAGCAGGTTGCGGACGCTGCCCTGGTGCTGGTGCCGCTGTCCGGCGGCGGGCTGGCGGCGGGTGTCGCCGCTGCCGTGAAGGCCGTCAGCCCCGGCACGAAAGTCATCGGCATTTCGATGACGCGGGGTGCGGCGATGAAGGCAAGCCTCGATGCCGGACATCCGGTTCTGGTCGAGGAACTGCCGACGCTGGCGGATTCGCTCGGCGGCGGCATCGGCCTCGACAACCGGCTGACCTTCTCGATGTGCCGCGACCTGCTCGACGATGTTATCCTGCTCAGCGAGGACGAGATCGCCGCCGGCATCCGCCACGCCTATGAACAGGAGCGCGAGATCGTCGAAGGCGCCGGCGCGGTTTGCATCGCCGCCGTGCTTGCCGGCAAGGTCAGGGCGAGCGGCCCCACTGTGCTCATTGTGTCGGGCCGCAACATCGACATGACGCTGCACAGGAAAGTCGTTTGTGGCGAAGCATTTAAGGAGAGCGCCGCATGAGCCGGATGACGATACTGACCGAAGCCGAATTGCGCGCGATCGTGAAGCTCGATCTCGATGCCGTCGCCTGCGTCGAAAACGCGTTCCGAGCGCTTGCCACCTTGCCGGTGGCGATGCCGCCGATCCTGCGGCTCGACATTCCCGAGCATCGCGGCGAGGTCGACGTCAAGACCGCCTACGTGCCTGGGATCGACGGTTTTGCCATCAAGATCAGTCCCGGCTTCTTCGACAATCCGAAGCTCGGCCTGCCCAGCGTCAACGGCATGATGGTGCTGCTGTCGTCAAAAACCGGGCTGGTCGAGGCGCTGCTGCTCGACAATGGCTATTTGACCGACATCCGCACCGCGGCGGCCGGAGCGGTCGCGGCGAAACATCTTTCGCGAACCGACTCCTCTGTCGCCGCGATCTTCGGCGCCGGTGTCCAGGCTGGACTGCAGCTCGAGGCGCTTATGCTGGTGCGGCCGATCGCCGAGGCCCGCATCTGGGCCAGGGACGCCGCCAAGGCCGAAACCGCGGCGGATGCATTGCGCGAAAAACTGGGCATCGTCGTGCGCGCCGAGCCCGACGCGGCAAAGGCGGCGGCCGGCGCCGACATCATCGTCACCACGACGCCGTCGACCGAACCGCTGATCAAGGCCGGCTTCGTCTCCGCCGGCCAGCACATCACCGCTATGGGCTCGGACGCCGAGCACAAGAACGAGATCGCGCCGGCGATCCTGCGCATGGCCGATCTCTACGTCGCCGACAGCGCGAAACAGTCGCGGGTGCTTGGCGAACTGCATCATGCCATCGCGACGGGGGTGATGGCGGCCGATGCCGAGATCACAGAGCTCGGCCAGATCATCGCCGGCGATAGACATGGCCGCCGTTCGGACAGCGACATCACCATCGCCGACCTCACCGGCACCGGCGTGCAGGACACGGCGATCGCCACGCTCGCCCGCGACCGCGCCCAGGCGGCCAACACCGGGACAATTTTCGAAAGCTGATACCGGCCGCAAGGCCCAACAAACGAGGACCAAGAACAATGCAGCCCAATTTGAAATTCTCGCGCGGCGAATATGCGGATCGCCTCGCCAAGACCCGGAAAGCCATGGAGGCCAAGGGCGTCGATCTGCTTGTTGTCAGCGATCCGTCCAATATGGCCTGGCTGACCGGCTATGACGGCTGGTCGTTCTATGTGCACCAGGCCGTCATCGTGCCGCCGTCGGGCGAACCGGTGTGGTACGGGCGCGGCCAGGACGCCAACGGCGCCAAGCGCACTGCCTATCTCGCGCACGACAACATCGTCGGCTATGCCGACCATTATGTGCAGTCGACCGAACGCCACCCGATGGATTTTCTGTCGCAGGTGCTGGCCGATCGCGGCTGGGGCAAGCTCAGCATCGGTGTCGAGATGGACAATTACTGGTTCTCGGCCGCTGCCTTCGCGTCGCTGCAGAAACATCTGCCCAATGCCCGCTTCGTCGACGCTACGGCACTCGTCAACTGGCAGCGCGCGGTGAAGAGCCCGACCGAGATCGATTATATGCGAAAGGCCGCCCGCATCGTCGAAGCGATGCACCAACGCATCGTCGACAAGATCGAAGTCGGCATGCGCAAATGCGATCTGGTCGCCGAGATCTATGATGCCGGCACGCGCGGCGTCGACGGGCCAGAGGGAAAGATTGGCGGCGACTACCCGGCGATCGTGCCGCTGCTGCCGTCGGGCGCCGATGCGTCGGCGCCGCATTTGACCTGGGACGACCGGCCGATGAAATCGGGCGAGGGCACCTTCTTCGAGATCGCCGGCTGCTATAACCGCTACCATTGTCCGCTTTCGCGGACTGTGTTCCTCGGTAAACCGACGCAGGAATTCCTCGATGCCGAAAAGGCGACGCTGGAAGGCATGGAGGCCGGGCTTGCGGCGGCAAAGCCCGGCAATACCTGCGAGGACATCGCCAACGCCTTCTTCGCGGTGCTGAAGAGATACGGTATCGTCAAGGACAACCGCACCGGCTATCCGATCGGGCTTTCCTATCCGCCGGATTGGGGCGAGCGCACGATGAGCCTGCGCCCCGGCGACCGCACCGAGCTGAAGCCCGGCATGACCTTCCATTTCATGACCGGCCTGTGGCTGGAGACGATGGGGCTCGAGATCACCGAGTCCATCCTGATCACCGAGACCGGCGTTGAGTGCCTGGCCAATGTGCCGCGCAAGCTGGTGGTGAAGAATTGAGCCCGATGTCCAGCCTTCGTCCATCGCCAATAACGCCGACCGTCGATTTCGACCGCGACGGTGTGCAGCACGGCTTCCTGCGGCTGCCGTACAGCCGCGACGATTCGGCCTGGGGATCGGTGATGATCCCGATCTGCGTGATCCGCAACGGCAGCGGGCCAAGCGCATTGCTCACCGGCGGCAATCATGGCGACGAATATGAGGGGCCGCTGGCGCTCTACGATCTCGCCCGCACGCTCGATCCCAAGCAAGTCAGCGGTATGGTCATCATCGTGCCGGCAATGAACTATCCGGCGTTCCGCGCCGGCACACGCACCTCGCCGATCGACAAGGGCAATCTGAACCGCAGCTTTCCCGGCCGGCCCGACGGCACGGTGACCGAGAAGATCGCGGACTATTTTCAACGAGAGTTGCTCCCCCGCGCAGACATCGCGCTCGACTTCCACTCCGGCGGCAAGACGCTCGACTTCGTGCCGTTCTGCGCCGCCCATATCCGGCCCGAGAAGGTGCTGGAGGCGAAGGGGTTCGCCGCCGTCGAAGCGTTCTCGGCACCCTGGTCGATGAAGATGCTGGAGATCGATGCGGTCGGCATGTTCGACACTGCCGCCGAAGAGATGGGCAAGCTGTTCATCACCACAGAGCTTGGCGGCGGTGGGACTGCCCGTGCAGAGACGGTGCGGATCGCCCGTCGCGGCGTGCTCAACGTGCTGCGCCATGCCGGCATCGTCGCCGGTGCGGTCGAGATGCAGCCGACCCGCTGGCTGGACATGCCGTCGGGCGATTGCTTCTCGTTTGCCGAAGACGACGGGATGATCGAAACGATGATCGATCTCGGCGAGCCTGTCGAGGAGGGCCAGGTCCTGGCGCGCATCCACTCCATTGGCCGCACCGGTGCCGCACCTCAGGAGATCAGGGCAAGGATGTCGGGTCTATTGGCTGCCCGCCATTTCCCCGGACTGGTCAAGGCGGGCGACTGCACCGCCGTGGTCGCCGTGCTGGTCGATTGAAGGCAAGGCAATCGAAACTGCTTGCGACAATGCTACTCGATCAGCAGCAAGCCGCGTTTCTTGTCGCCATCGCTATCGATTGTGTCCATGGCTGAGAACAGGCGCTCTCGCTCGACCAGCCAGGGCTTGTAGTCCTCGTTTACATCGAGGACGAAAACCATGTCCTCGGCCTCCAGATATCCTCCGACCGGGGAAAAATGGCCAGCGCCGGCGCCGAAAATCTTCTCGCGGGTGAAGTTGACGATGTAACGGCGGTCGGGATCGTTGGCGCGCTTCATGTGCTCGCGAAATGCATCGGCGCTCAGATTCCGAAGCACGGAGACCTTCCGCTTGGTGTTCGTTCGAGCGACCTCGGCAAGCTCGTCCAACGTGAGGCCAATGATGCAGAAGCCGGTCCAGCACTTTCCGGTTCCAGCGAGGACTTCGGCTTCGGTTGTCTCCTCCTCGCCGATTGAGCGGAATGTGTTTGCGACACTTGCCGGGCCGCACCTTGATCCGTTTGATTGCCATGTGACGTCGGCATTGAACGTGGCAGCCACGGGCAGCTTCCAAGCGCTGTCGATCAATTCAGCGGTGCGGGTAACCGACGACTGGATCGCGTCTTGCGAAACTCTGGACTGGCCGGCAATCAAAAGTGCGGCGCCGCCCAGCAGGCCGACGACGGCGATCACAATCACACCGAAAGCGAGACGGCGCTTCATTGCTGAATCTCGGAGCAGGCAGCAACAGGAGAATGAAGAAAAGGCACCGCAACGTCAATCGGCGCCGCACCCGGCCAGTCGCAATCTGGTCCTGCAGCAACCGTAACCGGCCGCTTGCCAAGCCGGCTGCCGCCGCTCATCGCCGTGAGCGCTGGGTCTGGGAGAGTATGGATCGGGCAGGGAACTTCGCCGGTGAAAGAGCGGGGTCGTTTCGTTAGCGCCAATAGCTGCTGCGCCTGCAAATCTCAGGCTTCCAGAGACGACCCAAATTACGACTTGCTCGGCGTAGGCGTCGCTAAAGGCGAAACCTAACGAAGCCCAAGGAAGCTGAGTATCGCAATTACGATAACGACGGCCCCGACCAGCCAGATGATATTGTTCATGACAGCTCTCCTTCTCTTTGCCGCGAGCCTTGTGGCAGCTCGCGATAATTATGGCGAACGCCCTCACGGCATTCTCGTTCCAAAACTGAGCCTTAAGCCGCCAATTACTCTTTGGACTGGAGGCCCGCGCCTCTGGAGGAGCGCGGGCCGACCGGGGGCCCGATCAAGCAGCCAATATCCGGGAGATACTCGCTGTCATCCTACAATCGTTAGTATTCGCTAATGTTCCATCGCTCAGAAAAATACCGCGCCTACCGAGGGCCGGAAGCAATGGCGCCGCGGCCCGAAGCGAGGGCACTTCGGTGGACGCCTCGGTGATGGAGCCTATGTTCCTGCATGCCGGCGAACCGCAGCATCGCCTGGCAACAGCACAGGTGGGATGAAATCAGTTCTCAGAAACGTTCATCAACAACACTCAATGCCTGCTGCCCGACACCTGGTGCCGATGACCAAACAGCCTCCGGCGGTGGTTTTAGAAAATACCGTGCGCGACGCCGTGGAGACCGAATATGCCGGCCAAAGCGTATATTAACCGGATCGCGACAGCAGTGCCGGAGCACGAGGTTCATCAATTCTATCTGCGTTTCGCCGCCTCCATGCTTGCGGCCGATCGCCGAAGAATTTTCGAACGCATGGTTGACGTTGCCGGCATCGAGCACCGCTACTCCTGCTTTGCACCTGCCGGCGACCCCGAAGGACCATCAGCAGATCTGGCCGGGAGGTTCATCCGGGGCGCTTTTCCTGGAACGGCCGAGAGAATGGCAATGTTCTGTCATGCCGCACCTGTTCTCGCGCAAAAAGCCGTCGACGGATTGGAGCTTGGTGGCGGCGCTTCCCGCATCACCCATCTCATCGTCACCACCTGCACCGGTTTTTCAGCACCAGGCATCGACCTGGAGCTGGTTGCGCGATGCGGCCTGCCGGACACGGTCGAACGCACGATGATCGGTTTCATGGGCTGCTATGCGGCGATCAACGGCCTCAAGCTTGCCCGCCACATCGTCCGCTCCGATCCGCAGGCCAGGGTCCTGCTGGTCAATATCGAACTCTGCACGATGCATCTGCGGGAAACCGGCGAACTGGAAAAGCTGCTGTCGTTCTGCCTCTGGGGCGATGGCTGTGCGGCTGCGCTCGTTACCGCCGAGCCGCACGGCATCGAGCTCGAAAGCTTCTACGGCATCGTGGCGGACGAGCGGCGGGATCTGATGAGCTGGAGCATTAGTGACCACGGCTTCGAAATGGTTCTTTCCGGCCAGGTCCCGGCAGCAATCCAGGAAGCATTGCGGAGCAATCACGACGCCATCCTCGGCGGTCGGCCGAGCGAGGCGATCGACCTCTGGGCCGTGCACCCGGGGGGACGTTCGGTGCTCGACGCCGTCGAACGGGCCCTGGAACTCGCGCCCACCGCGCTGGAGCCATCGCGCGAGGTGTTGCGCCGATATGGAAACATGTCGTCGGCGACCGTCATGTTCGTGATGAAAGAGATGTTGAAGGCGCCACCAGGCATGCTCGGCTGCGGCATGTCGTTCGGACCCGGGCTGGCGGCCGAAACCATGCTTTTCCGAACGGCGTCATGAGCAGCCTGGAGCACCGCCAGCTTGCGCCGGAAATCCTCGACGGGCTTGCGGGCGACGATCCGCGAGCGCTTGCGGCGCGGCGCGACCTCCGTCGCATCAACGCGCTGATGTTTCAGGCCAGGATCATGGCATCGCTGCTGCAGAAATTCGTGCCAGGGCCGCCGCGCCGGATTCTGGAGATCGGCGCCGGCGATGGCTCCTTCATGCTGGCGTTGGCGCGGCGCATGGCCGGGCATTGGCCTGGGGTCGAACTGGTAATGCTCGACCGCGTCGACCTCATCACCGCGCAATTGCGTGGTGATTTCGACAGGCTGGGATGGACGGTCGAAGGCGTCGCCGCCGATGTCTTCGACTGGGCGAGAAAGAATGAGGGCACGCGGTTCGACGCGATCACCGTCAATCTGTTTCTGCATCATTTCGACGATGCCGAACTCGTGCGTCTGTTTTCGCTGATGGCGCCGAAGGCTCCGCTGCTGTTGGCGACAGAGCCGTTGCGGGCCAAATTCGCATTGGCCGCGACCCGCCTTCTCCCGGCGATCGGCGCCAATGACGTCACACGAAACGACGCGGCTCAAAGTGTGCGTGCCGGCTTTCGCGGCAGCGAGCTTTCCGGTCTCTGGCTCGCGGCAAACGGCAAACCGGTCGAGGAGCGGCGCGCCGGCCTTTTTTCCCACATTTTCGTCGGCGCCAGCGTCGGTCATGACCTATGACGCGATTGTCGACCCATGACGCGATCATCATAGGCGCCGGCCCGGCGGGCACATCCGTCGCGCTGACGCTTGCCCGGCACGGATGGGCCGTGGCTATTGTGGAAAAGAGCGTATTCCCGCGCCGCAAGGTCTGCGGCGAATATATATCGGCAAGCAATCTTGCGCTTCTGGACCAGCTGGAGATCGGCGATGCCTGGCGTGCCAATGCCGGCCCCGAAATCCGCCGCGTCGGGTTGTTTTCCGGCGAGACCTGCGCCGAGGCGGCAATGCCTCCTGCAAAAGATGGGCCTCCCGCAAAAGATGGGCCTCCCGCAGAGGATGGGCCTCCTGCAAAAGACGGGCCTCCCGCAAAAGATGGGCGCCGCGCGAAAAAAGATGGTTTCGGCCGGGCGCTCGGCCGGGATGTTTTCGACTGTCTGCTTTTGCAGGCGGCGCGATCGGCGGGCGTCGAGATCTTTCAGCCTTGCCGCGCCGTCGCCATCGACCCAGATGGCGAGGCGCAATTGGTGCGAATTCAAGCCGGAAACGAAACGACGATGTTGCGCGCGCCGGTGATTGTCGCCGCACACGGCTCCTGGGAGCCAGGACCGCTGCCCAGCCAGCTCGGAAAGACCAACCGCCCTTCGGACCTGTTCGGCTTCAAGGCGCATTTCACCGGGTCGTCCCTGGCGCCTGATTTGATGCCCCTGCTGATATTTCCTGGCGGTTATGGCGGCATGGTTTCGGCGGATCATGGCCGGCTGTCGATCTCGTGCTGCATTCGGCGCGATATGCTCGCACAGTTGCGCAAACACCCCAGACACCAGAGCCATTTGTCGGCCGCCGAGGCGGTCTCCCGTCATCTGATGGAATCATGTCGGGGCGTGAGGGATGCGCTAGAGTCAGCTGACGCCGACGGGCCGTGGCTTGCCGCAGGTCCGATCCGGCCGGGAGTTCGCTCCTGCTACGAACGCGACATCTTTCGCGTCGGCAATGCAGCCGGAGAGTCTCATCCTGTCATCGCCGAGGGCATCTCGATGGCGCTTCAGTCCGGCTGGCTGCTGGCTTGCGAACTCTCTTGCGCGCCAGACGGCCGCGCAGGGCGCGAGATGGCCGGCAGACGCTACGAGGCGGCCTGGAAAAGTCTGTTTTCAACTCGGGTCTACGCCGCCGCCGCACTTGCCGGGATTGCCGTTAGTCCAGGCAGCGCAACCTGGATGGCGGCGATTGTCCGGAATTTCCCGCAAGCGCTGACCTTAGGCGCGCAACTGAGCGGGAAGACAAAGCCGGTTCCCGGCTTTGTCTGACAGGTGGTGCGGCGCGTTCGTCCGCTCCCAAGGGTAGTCGCGACCTCAACAGCGCTAGCTCACTTGGGGCAATTCTCCATGTCCGCAGTTGCAGTGCCACTGGCGGAGTTTGTATTCGCATCGGCGCCTGCGGTTTCCTTGCACCGATCACCCATGCCGTCGCCGCCGTCGGTTGTTGAACCGGTTACGTTCGGATCGGCAGGAGTTGCATTATCGGTGCCGGGAGCCATGGTGCCAGTGCCTGTCCCGGTGGCCGCTCCCGGATCGGTGGTGCCGGATCCAGTGCCGTCTGATTGCGCCATCGCGGAAGTGGCAAGGGCGATGCTGAGTACGGTTGCAGAAAGAATTTTTTTCATCATGGTGGCTCTCCATTGGAGTTGCATCGCTGGGCGCGATCATGATTATCCAACGAGCTTTTTTTGGAGTTGTTCCGTCAGACAGAAATCGTGATCGACGGGTCGGGGCCGATGGCAATCCAAGCAGCAATGCTGGGCAGCAATGCTGGCGAAACAGCGAACGAGCACCATCTCTTTTCGGTTTCGATGGAACAAACATCCGCCGGCCACGGTTGGAAGCGCAGTCGTTCTACTCCAGCGACTGTGAATGCCGTTCGCACCGGCATTCGGACAAAGGCCCCGCGCTTCCTCCCCGTGGGCCTTTTCTGTCGCTGGAGCGAACTTTCACGGAATTTGGACCGGAACCGCGCGGCTGGCCGCGCTATTGAATGTTGCCCCGTTCACGGCTCGTCGATATCCTGCTTCGAGGGGTTGCGCGAGAGGGCGCGTTCCTCTTCGTCGTCCGGCAGCGCCTCGTCGCTCTCCTGGTACGGATTGTCGTCGTCTTCCTCGGGCAGTTCAGCCTCCTTCTCGAGGTCGTAACGGATGTCGCCGTTTCCCGGCACGCTGTCTGGCAGAATCTTACCGCCTTTGATCGCGTCCCAATCCTGCTGTTCGATGGTCGGGCCTTCGGATGGATCGTCGGGTTTTCTGCGCGGTGCCATCAGAGCTCTCCTCTGCACTGGTTGCTCATATGCCTAACTCCGCGGACCGCTGCGTAGTTCCTCCGATCGAACCGACGAGATCGTCTGCAGCGATCCAGCACTCATCTCGGTTCGGCCTGCCGGCGGCTTTTTACCTCAATGAGAGCTGACCGTTGTGCGGGTTGCGCAATGCCGGCCAGCGAGCGATCAGGAACTTGCGCGACTTCTAATATAGAGGCAGACTTGGAAACGGGTGGAGGGAAAACGGCTCAAAAACAATCGGGAGGAAAGCCATGGATAGCATGAGCCTCACCACGCTTGATCGCGGCAAGACGACGGTCGATGCCGCGGCCCTGGAGGCGCTTTCGGCACAATTGCGCGGCACCGTGCTGAGGGAAGGCGACGCCGCTTATGACGAGGCACGCAGCATCTGGAACGCCATGATCGATCGGCGGCCCGGGCTGATCGTGCGCTGCGCCGGTGCCGCCGACGTTATCGCCGCCGTCAATTTTGCCAGGGAAAACAGGCTGCTTGTCGCGGTTCGCGGCGGCGGCCACAACATCGCCGGCAGCGCCGTCTGCGACGGCGGCCTGATGATCGATCTGTCGCCGATGAAGTCGGTGCGGGTCGATCCGGCGACGCGGCGGGCATGGGTGGAACCTGGCGCGACGCTCGCCGATGTCGACGCGGAGACACAGGCCTTCAGACTGGCGGTGCCGACCGGCATCAACTCGACCACCGGCATTTCGGGCCTGACGCTGGGCGGCGGCTTCGGTTGGATCACGCGGAAATTCGGCCTGACCATCGACAATCTTCTCTGCGCCGATGTGGTTACCGCCGACGGCAAGCTGCTGCGCGCCAGCCAGACCGAAAATCCGGACCTGTTCTGGGCGCTGCGCGGTGGCGGCGGCAATTTCGGCATCGTCACGGCTTTCGAGTTCAAGCTCCACCAAGTCGGTCCGCAGGTGCTGTCGGGGCTTGTCGTTCATCCCTTCGCCGATGCCGAAAACGTGTTGCGGGAATACCGAGCGGCGCTCGAAGCAGCGCCCAATGAGCTGACCTGCTGGGCGGTCATGCGGCAGGCGCCGCCGCTGCCGTTCCTGCCGGCCGAATGGCATGGCAAGGAGGTGCTGGTCCTGGCCATGTGCTATTGCGGCGACCTTCAGGAGGGTGAGAAGGCGACACAGAGGCTTCGCGCCATCGGCACACCGATTGAAGACGTGGTCGGTCCCAACCCGTTCACCGGCTGGCAGCAGGCATTCGATCCGTTGCTGACGCCTGGCGCCCGCAACTATTGGAAGAGCCATGACTTCACCGAGCTTTCCGACAGCGCGGTGGAGGTCGTCACGGCGGCGATACCCAGGCTTCCCGGCCCCGAATGCGAGATTTTCATCGGCCATGTCGGCGGTGCGGCGGGCCGGGTGACAGCGGATGCAACGGCGTTTCCGCAACGCAGCGCGCATTACGTCATGAATGTCCACGCCCGCTGGCGCGAACCCGAAATGGACCAGGCCTGCATCGACTGGGCGCGGGGTCTCTATGAAGCAGCCAAGCCCTATGCCGCCGGCACGGCCTATGTGAACTTCATGCCCGGGGACGAGGTCGACAGGGTCGAAGCAGCCTATGGCGGCAACTATCGGCGGTTGTTGGAAATCAAGCAGCGATATGATCCGCTGAACCTGTTCCGCATGAACCAGAATTTGCGGCCGATGGAAGCGCAGCGCGCCGCATAGGCTGCGCAGGCATGACAAGGCCCGCGCCTCCGACGGAGGACGCGGGCCTCATTTTCGGGTCATGCGCTAGAGCCGTTCGCTGAACCGCTCTAGCTATTTGTTTTTTGCGCAATTCCGGGCGGAAAACCGTTGCACACTTTTCCTGGAATTGTTCTAGGCAGGTATCAAGATCGCAATGCGATGTACGCCGACCACGGCACTTGTGTTGGTGGAACCGTCGGTCTTGCCCTTGGCGCAAGTGTACATGTCGCCTTCTCTAAGTTTGAATTCCTTGTCCGCTTTCTTGATCGTGAATTCGCCGGCAGCGATCGTGCAGACCATGTCGTTGTCCATGACCTCTTCAGGAGCCACTGCTCCGGGCTGAAAGACAATGTCGACAATTGAGATGCTCTTGTAAGCGGGAATGTCGGAGGTCCCAGTGCCGACCTCCACCAGTCTGACGCCGGGCGCAATCTCCTTGCCTTCATTCGGGCCGTACTCCTTGGCCGTTGCGGATCTCGCCAAAGCGAATAGAGGCGCTACCGCGGCGGCAGTGACGCCGAGCGCTATTGCAGACCTGCGATTCATGGTTTCCATCGCATCCTCCCTTTTGTTGGTCGCGCACAAATGTGCATGACTAAGGTATATTAGCACAAACGAATTTACCTGTAAGGCAGCGCCGGCAACGCAGCCTGCGCGCAGACGATCACGGGTGATGCGACGCTTTCGAACTCGAAACAGCCTTTAACTGAGGCCCGCCCAGGCACGGCCTAGTCCTTTCGGTTTCTTGACTCGGCCGGCAAAAACGGGCAGCAAAGCCTGATACAGAGGGCATTTCCGCTATTTTCATAGTTTTGGAGGGAGCCTTTTTTGACATAGACCTTCGCCTGATCGGCGATCGGTAGAGGGATTGGTTAACCAAGTTTGTCCATCTTTTGATTCAATCGGCAACAGACGTGAAGCGTGCCGGGGGGCACCAGGCGACTGTGATTGTGACGGCTGCGAGCCCGCATGCCGCAAGGCCGATTGAGGTTTGGTTGTATGGCGTTGATGCGTTTGAATAACCGGGGTGACAATCCTGATAGTGGATTGCCCTCGATGAGGCCCGGCCTGCGCTGGGTCGCGATTCCCGTTGTTGGCGCTGCGATCGCGCTGTGGTCGGCTGCGACCGTGGCCGGCCTCCATTCGGTGGGAACTTCGCTCACCGCCGCCTCCAGCAGTCTTCCGCAAAACCTGCTCGCGCCGCGCTCCATGGCGCTCGCCGATCCCCGACACACACTTGTCAACCCACGGGCCAATTCGTGGGCGCCGTCACTGGCAAGCCGGCAGCGTCAGGCGTCGCTGCTCGGCCGATGCAATGCCGACTGCGCGCACGCCGCCGCGAGCTTCGAGCATGAAGGCAAGGTAGCGCGTCTCAAGCCGTTAGCGCGGCCGGATGCTGTGCAGCTTGTCGCCGAAATCTCACCGCAATCGCGCTTCGACAGCGTGGTGGCGAAAGCGGCGCTGTCGCCGCAAAAGATTGCTGCTGCCTTTGCCCGCGCCTCCGGCGGGGCCGCGCCGTTTGCGGTCGTCAGTCTGCCAACGGACCAGCGCTTTGCGGAGCCGGTGCGCCTGGCCGATCAGCATGGTCCCGCATCAGTGCGCTTCGGGCCCGAGATTGCGGAAAGCGACCGATCCTCCCGGCTGGCGCTGGCGCTTGCGAATGCATTGCCGGAAGCGATGATCGACGTGCTGCCGCAGGCGACGACGGCCGATCATGCTGCCACGCAAGAGGGCGAGGTGCAGATGGCGTCGCTGCCGCCGCAGGACGCAATGCCCGGCAGCGTTCCCTTGCCGACTTGGCGTCCGCAGGCGGAAATCGACCAGTCAGACGAGGCGCCCGAGGTCGAGGCACCCGAGGTTAGGGCACCCAAGGCCAATGCGCCCAAGGTCCAGGCATCGAAGGCCGCCAAAGCCCAGTCTCAGCCATCCAAAGCCAACAGGGTGGAGACCGCCGCCGCGCCGCAGGTCGAGATGCCCCGGGCGCCAGCCTTGTCGCCGAGGAGTTCGTCACCGGCGGCGAAACCAAGCATGCAAGAGGACATGCAGGGCAACCCGGGCATGCAGGGCAGCCGGGGCATGCAAAGCAGCCAGGGCAAGCCGGCCAAGCGGTCGAAGGCCGCAGACACGCTGGCCTATGCCAAACCCGACAGCCCGGCGGGCGGCGGCGGGGTCTTCGGCAACCTGTTCACCAAGCCCGGCAGCGGCGTCGCCGTCTACGACATCTCGGCGAAAACCGTCTATATGCCGGACGGCTCGCGGCTCGAGGCGCATTCGGGACTGGGCTCGATGGCCGACCAGGCGCGCTACGCCAACCGGAAGAATGCCGGCCCGACGCCGCCCCACACCTACGATCTGAGGCTGCGTGAATCGCGCTTCCATGGGGTGGAGGCGCTGCGTCTCACTCCTATCGACGGCAAGAACAAATTTGGCCGCGACGGCTTTCTTGCGCACACCTACTTGCTGCGCGGCCGCCGCGGGGAATCGAGCGGCTGCGTCGTCTTCAAGGACTACGCCAGCTTCCTCGCCGCGTTCAAGAAGGGCAAGATCAAACGCCTCGTCGTGCGCGGTTAAGCAAGCTGCTGAAGTAGCGATCCTTCGCGCCCCCTCTGTCCTGCCGGACAGAGGGGAGCGCTGTCCCGCCGGAATTCCAGCCAATTGTCAGCAGCCAGCCTCGAAACCGTTTTCATTCCCGGCCGAGGATACTATGACTGACCTGACCGGGGCGGCGGCTTCAACCGATCAAGAGGAATGTCATGACGATACGCGCTGTCGTTTGGGGCGAGAATATCCATGAGCGGACCAATGAGGTGGTGGCGGGGATCTACCCCGAGGGCATGCATGCAACGATCGCCGACGCGCTGAAGCTCGACCCCGAAATTTCCGTATCGTGGGCGACGCTTGAGCAACCGGAGCATGGCCTGCCGGCCGACCGTCTGGCGCAAACCGATGTCCTCGTGTGGTGGGGACACAAGGACCATGGCGCCGTCGCCGACGAAGTCGTCGAGCGCGTGGCGCGCCGCGTCTGGCAAGGCATGGGGCTGATCGTGCTTCATTCCGGCCATTTCTCGAAGATCTTCAAGACGCTGATGGGCACGCCCTGCACGCTGAAATGGCGCGAGGCCGGCGAGCGCGAGCGGCTCTGGGTGACGAGCCCCAACCACCCGATCGCTGCCGGGATCGGCGAGTATTTCGAGCTTGAGAACGAGGAGATGTATGGCGAGCAGTTCGCCGTGCCGGAACCGCTGGAAACGGTGTTCATCTCCTGGTTCCAGGGCGGCGAAGTGTTCCGGTCGGGGCTGACCTGGCGCCGCGGCGCCGGCAACATCTTCTATTTCAGGCCCGGCCACGAGACCTATCCGACCTATCACAACGCGAATGTCCAAAAAGTGCTGCGCAATGCGGTGAAGTGGGCGCACAACCCGCAGGGCTCAAATCCAGCCATCCTCGATGCGCCGAACGTGCCGGTGGAAAAGGCGCTTGAGCCGGTCGTCGAGCGCGGCGGAAAGCTCCATGCCGCGGGCGAAGCCGGGTTTCGCTAGACCGCTATCGCGAAGCTTCGGTTCTGAAAAATCCATGATCGAACAAGAAGATAAGGCCTCATCCTAAGGATAAGAATCATGCGTCTCCTGATACTCGGCACCGGCTGGATGGCGGAGGAACACGCCAGGCAGTTCAGCAGGATCGAAGGCGTCGAACTGGTCGGCGCCGTCGATCTCGACCGCGCGCGTGTCGAAAAGTTTTCGGACAGCTACGCAATCCCCAACCGGTTCGCGTCGCTGGAAGACGCGCTCGCATGGGACAAGTTCGACGCGGTGGCGAACGTGACGCCAGACCGCATCCACCATCCGACCACCATGATGCTGATTTCGGCGGGCAAGCCGGTGCTGTGCGAAAAACCGCTGGCCGAAAATTACCAGCGGGCCAGTGAAATGGCCGATGCCGCCGAGCAAGCCGGCATCATCAACATGGTCAACCTGACCTATCGCAACGTCGCCCCGCTGCAGCGGGCGCGCACCATGGTGCTTGCCGGCGAGATCGGCCAGGTGAGGCATGTCGAAGCATCCTATCTGCAGAGCTGGCTGGTCTCCAAGTTCTGGGGCGACTGGCGCACGGATCCGAAATGGCTGTGGCGGCTGTCGCGCGGCCACGGCTCCAATGGCGTGCTGGGCGATGTCGGCATCCACATACTCGATTTCGCCAGTTATGGCGCGGCGCTCGACATCGACCATGTGTTCTGCCGCCTCAGGTCCTTCGACAAGGCGCCCGGCAACCGGATCGGCGAGTATGAACTTGACGCCAATGACAGTTTCACCATGGCGCTGGATTTCAGCAACGGCGCTTTTGGCGTCGTCCATGCCAGCCGCTGGGCAACCGGCCACCTCAACGAATTGCGGCTGCGCATCTATGGTGACAAGGGTGGGATTGAGGTCGTGCACAATCTGACCAACTCGGAACTGAAAGCGTGCATGGGCGAGGACATCGAGAACGCAAAATGGCAGGTTCTCGATGCCGGAACGGTGCCGACCAACTACCAGCGCTTCGTCGATGCTGTGCGCAACCGCGTCCAGGCCGAGCCGTCGTTCCGCCACGCGGCCGAATTGCAGAAGGTTCTCGACCTTGCCGTCGTCTCCGACGAGAAGAGGGCTGAGCTCAGGACCCATGCCGAAACCCATTGATGTTCGCTGAAAGGGGCCAGCCATGGTCACGCGCCGCGCCCAATGTTCCTGCGGTCAGCTGTCAGCCACCTGTTCGGGCGAGCCTGTACGCGTCTCTGTCTGCCATTGCCTGGCCTGCAAGCGGCGCACCGGCAGCGCGTTCAGCTTCAATGCGCGGTTTGCGGAGAATGATGTGTCGATCCAGGGACGAGCGGCGGAGTTCACGCGCGTTGGCGACGAAGGCGGCCGTGTCATCTATAGTTTCTGCCCGGATTGCGGCACCACTGTCCATTACCGGATCGATGTCCAGCCCGGTCTGATCGCCATTCCGATGGGGGCTTTCGCCGACCCATCGTTCCCGCCGCCCTTCCTGTCCTTCTATCACGACAGCCGGCGCTGCGAGTGGGTCGAGGTCCGCACTGAGCCTCTGGCGACGTTCGGCTGAAGCCATCGGCCACCTTCGGCTGACGTTTTTGGACGGTTCAGCCTGCTGATCCAGGGCGAGCCAACGATCGCTTGTTCGATGAACTGGAACCGTCCACACTCTCCACGCATTCGATGGACTGTGAACACGATGACTTCCAACAATGATCCGGGCAACAATGATCCGGGTGGATCACCGGCAGGCTGGACGATCAAGCTCGGAGAGTCGCCTATAGTCGGTACAGCTATCCACAGCGGCACCGACATTGGCAGGGCTTGTCGATCGCTCATGTGTCTCTCCGATCCCGACCGGCGTCGAGAAGAGGACCCGTTCACCGAGCGTTTCATCGCCGATTTTCCTACCCAGATCATCGTTCATCGGTCACGCTTCCAAGTGGACCTGAACCGTGCGCGAGACGCTGCGGTCTACCGGTCGCCGGACCAGTCCTGGGGCCTGAAAGTCTGGCGAGAGCAGCCGGACGAGGACATCGTTACGGAGTCTCTCTCCTTTCACGACGCCTTCTACAGTGAGCTGAACCGTGTCCTTGCCGGTATCGAGAAGCGCCATGGCAGGTTCGTTCTCATCGACGTCCATAGTTATAATCACCGGCGCGACGGACGGGAGGCTATGCCTACGTCCCGTGACGTCGCGCCCGACATCAACATCGGTACGTCTTCCATGGACCGCGAGCGCTGGGCACCGGTCGTCGACGCTTTCATCGAGACGCTTCGCGGCCAGCGTCTCAACGGCGAGCCGATTGATGTGCGCGAGAATGTGTCCTTCCAGGGCAAGGGCGAACAGACCCGTTTCGTCCATGCCAATTTTCCGGAAACCGGGTGTGCCATCGCCGTCGAGTTCAAGAAGATTTTCATGGACGAATGGAGTGGCGAACCCGACTGGGGAACAATCGAGCGGCTGCGCGCCATGCTGGCGTCTACGGTGCCCGTCCTGGAGTCGGCGCTGCGGGCCATGCGATGAAGCCCAAGCTCGTTGAGCCCGCGCCTCCATTGGCGCAAATCGAATCGGACCTGGACGCGCTTTTGCGGGACGGCAAGCCAATCCGCCGCGATTTCGGCAATGGCAACCGTTTGCACATGGATCGGCCGCTGCCCTTTCTGTGTGTCCATGTTGGGTCGCATCAGGATGCGGCATTCCATGCCGTCTCCGCCAACGCGTCCTATCTGATCGCGGCCGACATCGGCCTCGCCCGCGAGGCCGCGCGGCTGGTGGTGCGAAGGCTGCGCGAGCACTGCGGCGCCTTCCTCATGCTGGACATCGGCGAGTTGGCCGAAGACCGGTTCCTGACCGAAGATGTTCCGTTTTTGCCGCCCTTCGAGATTGCGCTGGCCTGCGGCGACACGGCGGCGGAGAAGGCGGCACTGAAGCGCTTCGCCACCGCTGCGTCCGCACGCGAAGCAAAATACCGCACGCCCCGCGTCGACGAACTCAACCCCACGACACGCGCCGAAGCACGGCTTCTGGATGATCTCGGCGATGCGGCGTGCTTGACGGTACGTTTCGCACCGATTTACCGGGTGCCTGGCACCAAACGCGTCTACCCCGAACTCCACGACCTTGTCGTCGCCAACATGGTCGATTCCGCGCTTCAGGCCGTCAGCGCCTTCCTGAAGGCATCAAGGCTGGAACAGCCGGCAACCCATCGTTCGCTGGGGCGGCGCGCCTATATCGACGCGGTGGTGCGCGCTGATCGGGCGATCGACAACGTCGCGTCGACATTCGATTTTCTGCTTGCCGTCACACCGATCAATGCCGAACCAGCCTGGCTGGAATTCCAGGCAGGCGCCTTCGAGCGTGTGCCCGTACTGCTCTACAGGCCGCTCGAGTTCGAGGTCGCCGGCCAGAAACGGAAGCTCTATTCGGTCTCGCTCGATCATCTGGAAGATCCGCTGCTGACCACGCTGCTCTCGCAAAAGCAGCAGGAACTCGATCTCCAGCTGTCGATGCTCGCGGCGCGCGAAACGCCCCGCTTCGTCGAACTCGGACGAGCTCTCTATGGTAGCGTCGAGCCGAGCCTGGCGGCGCGAGCACGCGCCATTCTCGAAAAGGCGCCTAGCGTTGCGTCGGCCACCCGGCAGAAGGGCCTGGGCGCCGACGCTGTCGCCGCGGCCGCGCGAGACATGATCGCCGGCTACCGGGCAGCCTATCCCGAATTCGATGCCTCCGTGGAGATCCGCGGCGACCTGCCGGCCGGCCTCCTCGTCTCTCGAAACCGGCTGCTGGTTTCACGCGATACCAACCTTCCACCGGAGCGTCTGACTGCGCTGCTCAGTCACGAGATCGGTGTCCATCTGCTGACCTATTTCAACGGCGATGCGCAGGGGCTCGCCATTTTCCGCAACGGACTCGCCGGCTATGAGGGCATGCAGGAGGGACTGGCCGTGCTGGCGGAATATCTGGTCGGCGGCATGACCGCAGCGCGGTTGAGGCTGATCGCGGCCAGGGTTATCGCCTGTCAGGCGATGCTCGACGGAGCAACATTCGAGGAGACCTTCCGCATCCTCCACAGGGATTTCGGTCTCGATGATCGCGGCGCCTTCAACGTCGTTCTGCGTGTCTATCGAGGCGGGGGCCTTGCAAAGGACGCCATCTATCTGCGGGGCATGGTGCAGATCCTCGATCATCTGAAGGACGGCGGCAGCCTCACGCCGTTCTGGATCGGCAAGATCTCCGCCGCGCATTTCGGAGCGATCCAGGAACTCAACGCGCGCGGCTTGCTGCGGGCGCCGCGCCTCGAGCCCGCGTTCCTCTCTTCCGACGCGGCGCGTCCGCGTCTCAAGAAAGCGATGGCGGGAATCGGTCCGATCGATATGGTTGAAACTTGAGCGGAGTCTCCTCGATGCGCATTGCGTTCTTTGTCAATTCCATTGAGAGCGAGACGCCCGCCTACACGACGACAGCGTTGGCGCTGGCCGCCGTCCAGCGCGGCCATTCCGTTGTCTATGTTGAACCAGGCGACTTCATACTGCGTCCGGATGACGGTCTGGCTGTCAGCGTAGCGGTTCTGCCGGATGCTTCCTACAAGACGTCCGACAGACTGCATGCTGCCCTGAAGGATGCAGCGAAGCAGAAAAAGACTTTGGCGATAAGCGATATCGACATTGTGTTTCTGCGCAACGATCCATCGCTGGACGCCACCGATCGGCCATGGGCCGCCAACGCAGGCGTTATGTTCGGGCGGCTCGCGGCGGCTCGCGGCGCGATTGTCGTCAACGATCCGGATGGCCTGGGACAGGCGCAGAGCAAGCTCTACCTTCAGTCTTTTCCCGAGGCGGTCAGGCCGGCTACCCTGATATCGCGCAGCATTACCGAGATCCGCGCATTTATCGACAAACACTCGAAGGGCTGCATCGTCAAGCCTCTCCAAGGATCGGGTGGCAAGAACGTCTTCCATATTGCAACGCCCACCGATTCCAACCTGAACCAGATTTTCGAAGCGGCCAGCGGTGACGGCTATCTCATCGCGCAGGTCTACATTCCGGAGGCCAAGGCTGGTGACGTGCGTCTTTTCCTGATGAACGGTCTGCCGCTGGTGCGCGACGGCAATTACGCAGCCTTTCGCCGCCTTCCAGCCAAGGGAGACGTCCGGTCCAATATCCATGCCGCCGGAACAGCCCGCAAAGTCAAGGTAACAGGCACGATGTTGGGCATTGCCGAGATGGTGCGCCCCAAATTGATCAATGACGGCATGTTTCTGGTTGGGCTCGACATCGTCGGGGATAAGCTTCTGGAGATCAACGTCTTCACGCCAGGCGGGCTGACACGGCTCGCCGTCATGTACAAGACGGATTTTGCCACAAGCGTCATCATTGCGCTGGAGGAGAAGCGGACGCTGCGGCAAGCCTATGGAACGGCAATGACAAATTCGCGGCTGGCGACGCTCTGAGGGATGCAGGCAGGCCGGCTAGCAGGCCAACTAGGACGGCAAGTGGGTTGAGGTTCGCACTGAGCCTCTGGCGACATTCGGCTGAAGACGCCGGCCGGCTCTTTCCAGACTAGGGCAGAATCCAATCACTCTGAACGACCGAGTTCAATCCTTGTCTGCCCTTCGTTCGGAGAACTTCTACGGCAAGTTCTGACCCCAAGCCGACCTTCATCAACCCGTTTTGCTACCCGATAGCCGACATTCGCGGCAACCAGCACTGATGACCCGATGCGGACATTCCGTATATGGTGAGAGAGCATCCAGCGCAGAAGGGGCGCGTTAATGGGCGATGAGATCCAGCTCTTTGGAGCCATTGCGGTCCGGCCGGCAGTCCTCCCTATCATCGCGTCGTTCGAAACGGCGACTGGGCTCAGCGTAGCGAACAAGTGGGAACTCAACCCGACGGTGAAGGCTCAGATCGAACTGGGACAGCCCTTCGACTTGGTCATCACCAATCCGAATCTAGTTCGGGACCTGACTGCAACCGGATGGGTGCTGGCGGGGAGCCAAGTGCCATTTGGCCGGATCAGCATGGGCGTGGCGGCAAAGGCGGGCGGCCGTGAGTTCCGCGTCGACTCCATCGAAGCGTTCGAGCACGCCCTGAAGAATGCCAAGTCGATCGCCTACGCTAGCGACGGAACCAGCGGTGGCTACTTCACCGGCCTCCTCGAACGGCTGGGACTGGCGGCTGAGGTGAGGCCAAAACTAGTGCCTATATTGGGAGGGCAGACGGCGACCAGCGTGGCTCGTGGCGAAGCCGAGTTGGCAGTTGTTCCGGTAACCTCCATCCTCGCTGCCGCCCCTGACGTTATTCTCATTGGTCCTTTCCCTGTGCAACTCCAGAGCCACGTCGACTTCGACCTCGCCATAAGTGCCGCCACGAACACAGGCGCCGCTAGACAGTTGCTGAACTTCCTGTCCTCGCCCAACCTTGATGAGTCCCTCGCGGCCACAGGCATCGAACGGCGTCCTAAGCAGACCTAATCCGGCATTGAGCGACGTCCGCATATGGCGCTACCGAGCCGGCCAAGGCATTCGCCTAAGCCGCGCAGGCAAAGAGCGTTCAACATCTCAGCCGGGTGGAACGCGGAAAAGCAGCCCATGCATCGAACAGCCTCTTTGCGGAGGCCGTTCGCGTTCAGTGATGTATCGCGGCTGCAGGTCGCCCGGTTCAATGCGAAATGGTATGCTCGTCACATTGCGGCGACAGCATGGCGTGGCGATCCTTGCGGCCCTTGCCTTGTTCGACGCGGATCAGCATGCGCGCCGAGTCGATGTCGGTCACCTTGAGCGCCGCCACCTCGGAAACCCGCAGCCCGGCGCCATAGGCCGTGCCGAGCGCCGCCTTGTATTTCGGCCCCGGCGCCGCTTCGAGCAGCCGCGCTACCTCCTCGGCGCTCAGCACCAGCGGCAGCTTGCGTGGCTGGTGGACTATCGCGAGACGACGAGAGAGATCGGGTCGATCGACGTTCCGTGCCCGCATCGAGAAGCCGAGTCATGATTCTTGCAACGGGTGAAGCGATCAAAGCCCGACCCGCGCACTGGCACGCTAGGTTGCGCAGTTTGCCGGAAGGAATAATCGCTTGCGGCCGAGGAGTATGAAACGTGCGGTGCCCCCGCCGCAGCGACAGCCTTCGCTATTCCTTCTTGTCGACCAGCGCCCGTAGTGCCGAGACGTCATGCAGCAATAACCTGCTGCCGCGCTTTTCGATCAGGCCTCTCTTGGCGAGGTCGCTCATTTCGCGCGAGACCGCTTCCCTGTGCGTGCTCATCGTTGCCGCCAGCTCGGAATGCGTCGGTGCCGGGCTTATGGACACCTCGCCGTCCACGAGTGCGGCTTTCTCCGCCCGATGCAGGAGCTCGACGATCAGCCGTTTTCGCACGACCAGAGTGCTGTATTCGAATACCCGCTCGGTCATGCGCCGGAGCTGGGCAGACAGATGCTCAAGCAGCATCCAGGCAAAAGTCGGGTGGGTCATCACGATATCCCGGAATGCTGTGCCGGACAGCCGTGCAGCGCGGGTTGCCTCCAGCGCGACTACGCTGGCAGAGCGTGCAATCCCGTCAATGCCTCCGAGCTCCCCGAAAATGTCACCCGGTTCGACATCGCGATACGCTATCTCCCTGCCGTCCGCTGAAACCAGTGTCACGCGAGCCCGTCCTTCCAGCAGGAAGAAGACATCGCGACCAGTGTCGCCGTGGGAAATGATTAGCTCGTTGTGTCGATAGCTGCGCTCGTGCCACCGTTTGGTCAGCGCGGCGAGGTCGGCATCGCAAAGTCTTGAGATGAAGGCCGGAGAGCCTGTCACAACAGCCTCTTGTTCAATCAAGTGTACTTCACCTTACTCCCTATCCAAGGAAATTTGATGGCCGCAGGCCCCGTTTCCGGGATGCAAACTGGGAGCGGATTTCGCCAATGTTCTCCCGGGTGTGGGAATTCCCACAGCCGAGCCTGGTTCGACTGGCATATCCTTGTTTGCAACATCCAGGCCCGCCGACTCGTGTTCAAGCCGGCGAAGGGAAAGGGGACGGTCATGAAATTCTTGGCTCCCGTCACAAAACTTGCTGCGGCGTTTCGCAAATTCGCCGCGCCGCGCTACCGCCCGGAGCTTTATTACATGCGTGGCCCGGGGCCAGCCACCGCCCGCCGTATGGGCACGCCGCGGCAAAACCAATCCATCGACCACTACGCCTAACTTGCCTCGCGGACGGCTGAAGCTCTCGCCCGGAGTGCCGTTCGCGCCGTTCCGTACCGGTCAATTCAGATCAATGAAGGTACGATCTGATCATGGTTATAATTCATGCTGCCGCCATTGGTCCATTTCGCAGGTGGTTACGCCTCCGCGCCGAGCGAAAAGCTCTCTTGTCGGCAACGGACCAGTTGAGCCGTTTACCCGATGACGTTCTTGGCGACATCGGCATCTCACGTGACGAAATCATGTGCGCTTTGCGAAGCCGCGCCATCCGTCATGCGGAGGCAGGCGCGGCCGGCACGATGATCGAGCGCACCAGGATCGCTTCGGCCTCGATCCCGAAACGGTTGGCCGCCGGCAGTAGCTACGCCTCGGCCGAGATCCCCTTTGGCTGGTCCACGAGCGCGCGATCGAGCCTTACATCGCGGCTTCGACAAGCAGCGGCGCGCGGACCGGACCTTCGAACGGCACTACACCTGCGACCCCAAGGACTGAATGTCGACCGACGGGAACTGGGGAGGATCTCAAAATGATCATGTCAGTTGTCAAGTCCCTCGCGCTCGCTCACGCTGACATGCCACTCAAACAGCTGAAAGACGTCTATTTGGATTGCGAACGGGTAGGCGTCCCCTGCCGGTCAATTATAGCGTTGCCGGACGGGCCGCTCAAATTCGGAGCGGCGGCCTACCGCCGCTTCATCGCATGGGGGTCACGCCGTTCCCTACATCTGCCATCAGGCATGGTCCGCAGGTCGCCTCCTACCGATGAGCTAACGTCCGCTCTGGAGAAGCACCGCGAATGTCTGAACATGGCGCTAATTGCTCGTTCCCATCGACGAGACGAATGGCAGCATCCCACCCGTCTCGGCCATTGGCGACAGCCAGCTGGTTGAGTTTTGACTCTAATGCCGCAGAATCTTGCTCAGGAAGGCGCGGCTGCGGTCGGTCTTGGGGTGCGAGAAGAATTCATCCGGCGTGCCGCTCTCGACGATGGCGCCGGCATCCATGAACACCACGCGCTGGGCGACCTTGCGGGCAAAGCCCATTTCGTGGGTCACCACCATCATGGTCATGCCCTCCTCGGCGACAGCGACCATGACGTCGAGCACTTCCGAGATCATCTCTGGATCGAGCGCCGAGGTCGGCTCGTCGAACAGCATGATCTTGGGGCGCATACCGAGGCAGCGGGCGATCGCGACGCGCTGCTGCTGGCCGCCGGAGAGTTGTGCGGGATAGGCATTGACCTTGTCGGCAAGGCCGACCTTGGCAAGCAGCTCGCGCCCGGCCTTCTCGGCCTCGGCGCGCGGGACCTTGCGGACATGGATCGGCGCCAGCGTCACGTTCTCGAGCGCTGTCTTGTGCGGGTAGAGGTTGAAGGACTGGAAGACGAAGCCGATCTCGGTGCGCAGCCGCGTCATGTTGGTGGCGGGGTCGCCGAGGCGCTGGCCGTCGACCACCAGGTCGCCGTCGCGGATCGTCTCCAGCCCGTTAATGCAGCGGATCAGCGTGCTCTTGCCCGAGCCGCTCGGGCCGCAGACAACGACCACTTCGCGTGGCTCGACGCTGAGCGTGATGTCCTTGAGCACATTGAGCGTGCCGAACCATTTGTTGACGCCGCGAAACTCGATCATGCCGGTACCATTTTTGCTGAGGTTCAACGTCACAACTGCACCTCGCCATGGGCCGCACCCATGCGCTGCTCGAGCCGGCGCGCCAGCAGGATCAGCGGATAGCAGACGATGAAATAGCCAAGGCCGACGAGGAAGAAGACCAGCAGGCCGTTCGGCACGCGTTGCACAACCAGCCAGCCGACGCGGGTGAGGTCGGTGAGCCCGATGGCCGAAACGACAGAGGAATCCTTGATCAGCAGCACATATTGCCCGACCAGCGGCGGCAGCACGATGCGCATCGCCTGCGGCAGCACCACCTGGCGCATGCGCTGCCAGCGCGACAGACCGGACGCCAGCGCCGCCTCGACCTGGCCGGTCGGCACCGAGCGGATGCCGGCGACGACGATCTCGCAGATGAAGCAGGCGGCCAGATTGGTCAGCGCGATGATGCCGGCAGTTAAGGCGTCGAGCTCGATGCCGAGTTCCGGCAGGATGAAGAAGATCAGGAAGATCTGCACCAGGAACGGCGTGCCGCGGATCAGGTCGACCCAGGCGCCGATCACGCCGCTGATCAGCCGGTTGCCGCCGGTCCGCAGGATGCCGAGGCCAAAGCCGATCAGCGTGCCCAGCACCAGGCTGACCAGCGACAGCATCACGGTCATGCCGAGGCCGCGCAAGGCGAGGGGATAGCTGCCGGCGAGGCTTTGCAGCTGCTGCCAGATCATGTCCGTGCCCCCGCGAGGCCGAGCCAGCGCCTGGACAGCGCCGCCAGTCCCTTCAGCCCGTAATAGAGCAGGAGGTAGAAGGCGGCGATGGTGATAAAACCTTCCGCCGGCATGAAGCGGTCGGAGGCGAGCAATTGCCCGGCGCGCGTCAGTTCGGCGACCGCGATCAGCGACAGCAGAGCGGAATCCTTGACCAGCACGATCGCCTGGCCGAGTAGCGGCGGGATCGTCACCTTGAACGCCTGCGGCAGGATGACCAGACGCATGCGCTGGACATAGGTCATCCCCGACGCGACGCCTGCCTCGACCTGGCCGCGCGGGATCGACAGGATGCCGGCACGGATGATCTCGGCGACATAGGCGCCGCTGTTCAGCGACAGAGCAAGGATGCCGACGACGAGCTCAGGCAGGATGATGCCGAGCCGGGGCAGGCCGAAATAGAGGAAATAGAGCTGCGCCAGCAAGGGCGTGGCGCGCACCGCGTCGATATAGGCCTTGGCCGGGATGCGAAACAGCCAGCCGCGCTGCAGGTTCATGGCGGCGAGCACGATGCCGACGGCGAGCGCCCCGGCAAAGGCGAGGACAGACAGCCACACGGTCGTGACGAGGCCCTGCCCGAACAGGGGCAGATATTCGACAATGGTGCGGAAGCTGAAATTTTCGAGCATGGGTGGGGCGGTGAATGGTGAATAGTGAATAGGGATTAGTGAATGGTGAATAGGGATTAGCGAATAGCGAGTAGCGATTTACTACTCACTATTCACTATTCACTATTCACTATGCTCAGTGATCCTTCTTCCAGTCGTCGGAATTGACCCAGTAGTCGAGGTTCTTCTGCAGGCGGCCGTCGAGGCTGACCTGGTCGAGGAACAGGTTCATCCAGGTCAGCAGGTCCTGCTCGTCATAGCGCGTGGCGAAGGCCAGCGGCTCCTTCGACAGCATGTCCGGCATGATGGTGAAGCTGCCGGCCGGGTAGGCGGTCGACTGGCCCTTGACCGCCGAGACGTCGTTGACGCCGCAATCGGCCTGGCCGTTGTTGACGGCGTCAAGCAGCAGCGGGCCGCCGCCCTTGTAGCTCTTGATGTCGGCGTCCGGGAAAGCCTTCTTGGCCTCCTTCTCGCCAGTGGCGCCGAGCAGCACGGCGATCTTGGTGCCCTTGGCCTTGCAATCCTCGGTGGATTTGAACTTGCCGTCGGCCTTGGTGAAGACGGTGCTGCCCGTGTACATATAGGGCTTGGTGAAGGCGACCTTCATCGCCCGCGCCAGCGTCGGCGTCATGTCGGCGACCAGAAGATCGGCCTTGCCCGACAGCAGCGCCGGGATCAGGCCGTCCCAATCGAAATCCAAAAAGGTGATCTTGACGCCCATTTCCTTGGCCATCAGTTCGGCAAGCTCGACCGAACTGCCGGTGCGCTCGCCGGCAGCGCCGACCAGCGAGAAGGGCGGTCCCTGCGTCTGCACGGCAACGCGCAACTCGCCGCGCTTGGTGATCTCGTCGAGCGTTCCGGCACTGGCCGCGGCAGTGAGACCGGCGAGCGCAAGGCCGGCGATGAAAAGCTTGGCAATAGTCATTGGGCATTCCTCCTTGTTGTCGTTTGTTATTTTCACTTTGTTGTTCCACCCCTTTGGGGTGCTTTTTGAGCGGCAGCGCCGTTGCCGGCGGCGACCACCGTTCGAAAATCCTTCAGTCCCAGTCGATCGTTTCGGATACCCGTATACCGCGTCTGGCCAGTTCATCGAGAAAGCGGCCGTCCGGCACATGCAACAGCGGGTTGAGCAGGCCGGGCTCGGTAATTTCGCCCCGCGCCAGCATCTGCGCCACGATGCTGGCGGGATAGCCGACGCCAAGGCTCATGCCGAACAGGCCGGAGGCGAGGTCGCGTTCGATGACCAGGTCCGACATCACCGTCTTGCGGCGGCCATCCTGGGTGCCGGTAAAGACATTGCGCATCACGCACAGGTCCTTTTCGCCGGCGCCGTATTGCAGTTGCGGGCCGAGCAGCCGGCCGAGAAATTCACGTGGGCTGGCGCCAACGCCGGGCACCTTGTCCTCGGAAAGGAAGCCAAGCTCCTTCAGCGGCGCCCAGAACGCCGACCAACCCGGCCAGCGCAACGAATAGCGGCCGGAGCGCTGCAGCCCCTTGGCGGCGGCAAGCATGCCGGCATAATGCGGCGCATCGCCATTGGGGAAGGCTTCCAGCCTGCCGAGCCCGGCGATCTCGATCTGATGGATAAACCGATTTTCATGTTGCTGGCCGGCCGGCACATCGACCCGCTTGCCGTTCTCGACCAGCACGCTGTCGCGGTTCTGGCTCATCAGAACCATGTCAAAATTCCAGCTCACCTTGTAGCACAGCGGCTTGGCCATCGCCTTCGGCTCGGGGATACCGCCGCAATAGGAATCGATCGCGGTGATGGCGTCGAACTGCCTTGCGGCGCGCGCGTAGAGCACAAGGTCGATGCCGGGGTCGAGCCCGCATTCGGTCATGATCGAAACGCCGGCCGCTTCCGCTGCGGGGGCAAGGTCGGCGATCGTCTTGCCGTAATTGGTGGTGACCAGCGGCGTGCGCGTCGTGATCGCGGCCTGCACCGCCTCGCGCATCAGCGGCTGCGGCAACAGATCGATGGCGGCGTCGACACCCGCCACCACATTCGCCAACACAGGGGCGATCGCGCCTTCGGGCACGACGAAACGCACGCGGGCAAGGTCGGTCAGGCCGCCAAGCCGGGCTGCCCCATTCGGCGCAGTATCGACGCAGACGACCTCTTCGACATCGGCGCTGGCGACGAGATCGGCGATCGCCGCCCGGCCTTGCAGGCCGAGGCCGCCGAGAACCGCGATCTTCATGGTATTTCCTTTCTCCCAGTTTCGTCGCGCCCAGTTTCGTCGCGCTTGCTCTCGTCCGACCAGCAGCCTTCCGGCAGGCTGACCCATTTGTTGCAGGAGGCCATGACGACGAACGTCTCGCTGCGCACGACTTCCCCCGGCTCGCCGGCGCCGGGGATCAGCTCGCTGGTGACGCGATAGAGATCGGCGACATCGCCGGCCACCGTCACGTCGACGATGATGTCGAAGCGTCCGGTGACCACGGAGGCCGAGTTCACGAAAGGCAGTTCGGCAATGCGCTGCGCCAGTTCCCGGGCGCGGCCGCGCCCCTGCGCATTGATGCCGACGATCGCCGAGATCAATTCTGGGCGCTCGGTCAGGTTGAGCAGCCCGACGATCTTGAGCAGGTTGCGGTCAAGCAGGTTGCGCAGCCGCATGCGCACCGTGGGCACCGAGACGGCCATCTTCTCGGCGAGGCGATTGACGCCAAGCTGCGCATCCTGCGACAGCAGCTTGACCAGTCGCCGGTCGGTCTGATCGAGATGTTCCCGCAAAAACTCAGGCTTTCATAAATGGAAAGAATTTATCGAATTTTCTTTCTGATATGAAAACAGCTTAGGGTGTATCTTTTTAAATCGCAAGAGCGTTCGGCGCCGTCAACAAGGCCGCATCCTGGAAGACAGAAGGGTTTTGCCAGCCGCAGCCGACCGAGGGCATGCCGACTAACGCGGTTTCTCGATCCCTGGAATGCCGCCGATTCGCTCGGCGAGAAAATCGACCAGCAGCCGGACCCTGGCAATGCCGGCGCGCTCCGGGACGATCAGCATGCTCAGCGGAATGGGAGGCGGGGCGTAGTCCGGCAGGATCACTTCCAGCCGGCCGGCGGCGAGGAGATCGTCGACAAGCCAGTGATGGGCAGGTGCAATACCGCGACCGGCGACGAGGGCTTCGCGCACGGCAAGCCCATGGTCGACCCGAAACCGGCCGCCAAAAGGCACCGCGTGGCGTTCGCCGCCCGGCCCCTCCAGGGCGAGCGTGTCGCTTCCCGCGATGTTCGACATTCGGATGCCTTCGTGGCCAGGCAGGTCCTGTGGGACGGCCGGTCTGCCCCGCGCCGCCAGATAGGCCGGTGCCGCCACCAGCAGACGCCGGGACTGACCGAGCGCCCGAAGTTTCATCGAGCTGTCGGTGAGCGGACCGAGGCGAAGCGCGATGTCGACGCCCTCCCGCACAAGGTCGATGCGCTCGTCGGTGAGGCTGAGATCGACACCGATGTCGGGATAGCGGTCTTGAAAGGCGAAGATCAGCCGGCTGACGTGCAAGACCCCGAGCGCCGCCGTGCAGGATATCCGGATCGTGCCGGCCAACGTGCCGCGCGTGCCCCGTGCCTCGTCGCCGGCCTGCTCGACGAGGCGCAGGATCTGAACGCTGTCGGCATAGTAACGACTGCCTTCATCGGTCATCGTGACACGCCGGGTGGTCCTGCTGAGCAAGGGCACCCCGACGGCGTCTTCGAGCTCGCGCAAATGCCGCGTGACCGTCGACTGCCCAACCCCGAGCTCGCGCGCCACCGCCGACAGGCTGCCGCGCTCGGCGACGCGAACGAAGGTGCGCATGCGCTCGAGGGTCACATCAGATCTATCCATTATTCGGCATAATCTTATGCATTGCTAAGATGTAGCGGATCATCTCTGGCCTAGCTACCTTCAGTGCCATCATCCTTCATCGGAGTGGCCCCATGAAAGTCCTGCTTGTTTTTGCTCATCCTGAACCGCGTTCGCTCAACGGAGCACTGCGTGACGTCGCCATCAGGGAACTCGAGGCCCAGGGCCATGAAGTGCTGATATCGGACCTCTATGCCGATGGCTGGAAATCCGAGGTGGACCGTGCCGATTTTCCGTCGTGGCCGCCCGAAGAACGCTTCCTGCCGGCTGTGGCATCCAAAAATGCTTTTGCGACCAACACGCTAACCGAAGATGTTAAAGCAGAGATCGACAAGCTGCTGTGGGCCGACACACTGATCCTCCAGTTCCCGCTGTGGTGGTATGCCATGCCGGCAATCCTCAAGGGCTGGGTCGACCGGGTGTACGCCTACGGCTTCGCCTATGGTGTCGGCGAGCATAGCGACAAGCGGTGGGGTGACCGCTTTGGCGAGGGAACGCTCGCCGGCAAGCGCGCGATGCTGATCGTGACCGCCGGCGGCTGGGAGGAGCATTATTCCGCCCGCGGCGTCAACGGCCCGATCGACGACCTGCTGTTCCCGATCAATCACGGGATCCTTTATTATCCGGGCTACGACGTGCTTCCGCCTTTCGTTGTCTACAGAGTGGATCGTTTCGGCGAGGCCGATTTCGAGCCTGTCGCGGAGCGGCTGCGCGAAAGGATGCGGACGCTCGAGACAACCGACCGATTCCCTATCGGCAGCAGAATGGCGGCGACTACCACATCCCGAGCATGCAGCTCCGCTCTGAACTGGGCGACCCGGGCGCAGCAGGGTTCGCGCTTCACCAGGATCGCGCAACCGCGAAATCGGCGACGCCGCGTTCGACTTTGCGGGACGTGGCCTGACGCAGCATCCCGAGAAGATCGGGCAAGGCGCCCGAAACCTACGGGATGAATCAACGACCGGCCCGGAAGATCGCAACCGCAGCAGCCGTCAGCGCGGCATTGCCTGATGCCGTAGTGCCGTCCGGAAGCGCCTTGCCGTCTTCCAGCCCGACGCGCGTCGACCAGTTGCGTTCCGCCGCCCGGTGCACGAACGGCCACACCGTGGCGTCGGCGCCGTGCAGCAGGATGGCGCGACGCAGTCCGGCGCGGTCGAGCACGGCGGCGATGCCGTCGCAGGCTTCCAGCGCCTCGTCCAATTCCTGCTCGGAAATCTCGATCAGGATGCGCAGCACCTGGTTGCCATGGTCGAGGCGGTCCAGGCGCTCGGCATCAGCGACGGAGGCGAGCCCGGCCTCGATACCGATGCCGCGCTGCCGCAGGCTTTGCATGACCTCGGGCGCTGCCTTCTCGCTCAGATTGACCGACGCATAGTCGGGCAATTCGCTCCAGCCGGCGATCGCCGCAAGTGTGCGCTCGTCATCATTCTCGATCCACGCGCCGGTCGACACGCCAATCAGCGTTCCCGGGCAGGCGCCGCGCAGCGCCAACACGGTCCGGTCCATCGTCGCCGGGGCAAGGCTTTCGCGGCCGTCGAGCCCGCGTGCATGGATATGCAGCTCGGCCGCACCGGCGGCCACGCAGGACGCGCCGTCACGCGCCATGGCGTCCGCGTCAAGCGGCAGCTGCGGATGGAAATCGGCGCTGCGCGCGCCATTGATGCAGGTCTGGACAATCATGGACGTGCGCCCGGTTGCGGTTGCTCAGTCTAGCGCAGGGCCGCGAAGACTGTAATTGGTCGCGCGATCATCCTGACAGATGGGCGGCCAAGCCTGAACCAATGTGACAGAATGTGCCAGGCAAGCACCACGGCCCGGACTTCAATGCGCTTGCGCGCCTTGCAGGAGATGCGTCTGTCTTTCCGATCCCAAGTCTCGGCTGGGACTCATTCTTCTGTCACGGCATAACGTCCAGCGCACGTAATCTGGCGGCGGCGAGATGGCGCTCGATGTGGTCCTGAGGGCATTCGCTGGCCGCGCGCCGGTAAAGCGGCAATGCGCCTTCGTTGTGTCCCTGTAGTCGGTTGAATTCGGCGACGAAAAAATTCGCCTCACAGCGCTGCCCGATTTTCGTGGCCATGCTCGCTCCGGCAACCGCTACCAGCACCTCGGCGGGTGTTTGTTCACCAAGAAACATATGCACTACCGGTGCCGGCCAGTTCGTCATGTCGAGCGTTTTGGCTGCTTCGCGCAAATGGCCGTCATCGCCACTGCTGCGCTCCAGGATGTGCCTCCAGATCGCGAGGTAGGCATTTCCAGGCTCGAGCGCCGCAGCTTTTTCGATGTCGGCCTGTGCTTTCGCAAGCAAGCCGAAAAGCAACTCCACGAGCCCCCGGTCTCCATAGGTGTGGCCGACGTTCGGACTGAGGCTGATTGCCTGCGAGCAATCGGCTATCGCAAGCGCCTCATTGCCCTTGGCGGCCCAAGAGAGGCCTCGGTTAGAATATGCGAGCGTATTCTTGGGATCGAGGGCAATCGCTTGACTATGGTCGGCGATGGCACGGTCAAAGTCACCCTTCCTGGCCCACACGACGCCTCGACTGTTGTAGGCATCCACATTTTTGGGATTGAGGCTGATCGCCTGGTTGAAATCGGCCATGGCGAGGTCATTGTCCCCCTTGCCGGCCCCCGCTATGCCTCTACCGATGTAGGCACTGGCGAGCTTCGGATCGAGACGGATCGCTTGGTCAAAATCGGCCATAGCACGGTCGAGGTCGCCCTTGCTTTTCCAGACGAGTCCTCGATTGACATAGATCGCCGCCTTTTTCGGTTCGAGCTTGATCGCCGTGTTGTAGTCGGCGATAGCGCGGTCATAGTCGCCCCTGCTGAACCAGACCCAGCCTCGACCATTGTAGGCTCTGGCCTGGTTCGGATCGAGGCTGATCGCCTGATCAAAATCCGCCATGGCGCGGTCGTAGTCGCCAAGTTCCACCAGAGCGTTGCCACGCTTGCCATACGCGATTTGTCGATCGCCGGCCGGCTCCGTCGTATCCTCGATCATGCGCGTGCAGGCGGCGATTCGCACCGCCAGTTCGACCTCGTCATCGCTGATGCAATCGCTGCTGGCCGCGAACGCCGGGAAGGCCGAAACCGTCAGGACGATTGCGGCGGCCAGCGCCCACCATGAGGGCTTGAGCCACACTCGAACCAATTTCACCACCCCGCCAATCGAAGCCCTCGGCGCCGCCGCAAGCGACGCGTGGCGCATTCTAACCAACCGATTTCAGAGAGCAATCACTGGTTGCGCCGTGAATCGGTCATCGAGTGGCGGCTGGCGTGGCCGCCTCACTGCCTTGCCTGATCCGCATCCGTCGGCGTGCCGAGGAAGGCGACGATGTCGTCAATCTCAGGGTCCGTCAGCGCCGAACGGGCAGGGATGATCTGGCCGCCCCGAAGGGCAGCACAAGCGATCGGCCCCCTTACCTCGAAAACTCGCTGCGCACGATGCCGTGGCGCTGCAGCTTGTCATAAAAGGTCTTGCGCGGAATCCCCAGCGCTTCGATGGTGCGCCTGACGTCGCCCTCGTTGCGGTTAAGCGTCTCGCGGATGATGTCGGCCTCGTAGCGCTCCAGCCGTTCCGGCAGTTTCATGGCGGCATCCCGCTGGGCTGGGGCAGGGGATGCTACTCCTGCGTCTTCCTCCAGTCCAAGCACGAAGCGTTCGGCGAAATGCGCGAGCTCGCGTACATTGCCAGGCCAGTCATGCTCCCTCATATGGCGGTGCACCGCGGCCGGCACCGCCGGCAGCGGACGCCGGAAGCGGGCGGCGGCGCGCTCGGCGAAGTAGAAGAACAGCAGTGCGACGTCGTCGCGGCGCTCGCGCAGCGGCGGAATGGAGATCGTCACCACGTTGAGCCGGTAATAGAGATCCTCGCGGAAAGCGCCGCGCTGGCGCGGATCGCCGAGATCGACCTTGGCGGCCGCAACGACGCGCAGGTCGACCGGCCGCATTTCGTTGGTGCCGAGCGGGGTGACCTCGCGCATTTCCAGCACGCGCAGCATCTGCACCTGTGTCGAGACCGGCATGCTTTCGATCTCGTCGAGGAACAGCGTGCCGCCGCTGGCGTGCTCGATACGGCCGATCCGCTTCTTCTGCGCGCCGGTGAAGGCGCCTGCCTCGTGGCCGAACAATTCGCTCTCGATGACCGTCTCGGGCAGCGTGCCGCAATTCAGCGCGACGAAATTGGCCTTGGCGCGGCGACTCCAGCGATGCAAAAGGCTGGCCACCACTTCCTTGCCGGAACCGGTCTCGCCGGTCACCAGCACATCGACATCGGTGTCGGCGATCTGGCGCAGCGTGCGGCGCAGCCGTTCCATCGCCGGCGTCTGTCCGATCAGCGGCAGGCCGTCCTGCGCCTCTCCGGCCGCCTCGCGCAAGGCGCGGTTCTCCATCACCAGGCGGCGCTTTTCCGCGGCGCGGCGCACGCTCTGCACCAGCCGGTCGGCGGCGAAGGGTTTGGTGATGAAGTCGTAGGCACCGTCCTTGATCGCCTTGACGGCAACCGCGATGTCGCCATGCCCGGTGACGAGGATGACCGGGATGTCCGGGTCCAGCCGCAGGATGCGGTTGAAAAGCTGCAAGCCGTCAATCTCAGGCATGCGGATATCCGACACCACCACGCCGGCAAAACCGGTGTCTAGCCTGGCCAGCGCCTCGGCCGCCACCGAGAAAGCCGAGACCGAAAAGCCGGCAAGCTCGAGCGTCTGCGCGGTGGCCTTGAGGAGATCGCTGTCGTCATCGACCAAGATGACCGGCGCTGCGTCGTCGTTCGTCATGCTGCCTTGGCCACTATGCTGCTTTCAAGAGATGGATGGCGAAGCGGGTGCCGCTGCCGTCGCTCGAAACCTCGATGCGTCCGCCGTAGTCGGCGACGATATCCTTCGAGATGACAAGGCCAAGACCGAGGCCTTTTTCCTTGGATGTATTGAACGGCGTGAACAGCGATTTGAGAATCCCTGGCGGAATGCCAGGTCCGTTATCGGACACGCCGACCATCACGCCGTCCGCGGTCTCCTCGACCGCAACCCGCACATGAGCGTCGTTGCGGCCGTCCAGCGCTTCAAGCGCGTTCTGGAAGAGGTTGATCAGCACCTGTTCGAGCCGGACCCGGTTGCCCATGACCTTGAGGCTCGGCGGTGGCAGGTCGATCGCCAGTGCGTCGAGCCGGCCGGCAAAGCGGCTTCTCAACAGCACGACGGCGCCCTCGATGACACCGCGCAATGCGACAGGCTCGGCGGCGGTGCGGCCCTTGCGGGCAAAGGCCTTCAATTCTTCGGTGATGGTGCCGATGCGCTCGGTCAGTGCTGCGATGGCACCGAGGTTTTCCCCGGCGGGCGCAGTCTGCTTCCTGTCGAGGAAGACGCGGGCGTTGTCGGCATAGGCGCGTATGGTGGCAACCGGCTGGTTGATCTCATGGGCGACGCCGGCGGCGACCTGGCCGAGGATGGCGAGGCGGTTGGCCTGGACCAGATCCTGCTGCACGACCTGCAGCTTGGCTTCCGTGCTGCGATGGTCTGATATCTCCGCCTGCAGCCGGTCGCGGGCACGGCTCAGATCCTCGGTTCGTTCGACGACGCGGCGCTCGAGTTCGGTGCGCGCCGCCTGTTCGGCGGCGATCCGCATTTGTCCCGACTGCCGGCGCCACAACAGATACGCAGCAAGGCCGAGCAACGGGACCAAGACGCCGAGCGCAAGGAGCCGCATTTCACGGGCCGCGGCGGCGATCGGCGCCTCGGCCGGGACGAGATAGTCGAGCCGCCAGGGGGTCGAAGGAACCGGGGCTGAAAGTCTCAGATATTCCGCGTCGCTGCCGCCGGGCGTCACCGCGTGGACGATCGACACGTCCGGGCTGAGCGCCTGCGGGCGCGTGATCGGCAACGGCATCAGCGGTGCATCGCCGAACTGCTGGCTGTTCTGGATGGCGGCACGATCAGACGCGGCAAGCGGCGCCGTCGTCATGAAGCGCCAGGACCGCACGCTGGTGATCAGGACGATACCACGCTCGTCGCTGACATAGGCCGGGCGGTTCACCTCGTGCCAGTCGGCCTCGAGCTGATCGAACTCCGCCTTGACGACGACGACGCCCAGCGGTGCGGCGGCGTTGCCGACGCGCCGCGAGATGTAGAGGCCTGGGCGTTTGCTGACATTGCCGAGCGCGAAATATTCGGCGGTTCCAGATTGCATCGCCGCGGAGAAATAGTCGCGGAACCGGTAGTCGTTGCCGACAAAGCTGCTCGGGTCGCGCCAGTTGCTGGAGGCGATCGCCAGCCCGTCGGTGCCGATGACATAGAGCACCGAGGCCTTGGTGCCGGAGACCAGCCCTTCAAGCTTGCGATTCAGCACATCGATTGCAGCAGCACTTTTCTGCGCCAGCGCGTCGCGCACCTGCTGGTCTTCCGACAAAAGCAGGGGCAGGGCGCGCGGGCTTTCCAGAACGGCGCGCAATAGCGCGACCTTCAGATTGGCGTCGGTGCGGCCCTGCGCCGCCAGTCCCCTGAGCTCGGTGGTACGGCCATAGAGACCAGCGCCGTAAAGTGCGGCCGTGGCCGTCGCAAGGGCGATGGCCGCAAACAGCAGCCAGGCACGGCGCGCTCGCCTGCCGAGTTGCTCGGGCGTCGACGGCAAGGCAGCGGCGGGGCGTTGCAGCATCGCCCATTTGTGCATGATTTCGCACAAAGCACAATTCGGCCATGCGAACATCCGCACTTTGTGTGTGTGCGAAACGAACTGCCAGTTCTGGAATACTCAATAAAATCAAAGGGAGAGGCTCTTTTCCGCGCACTTGGCACGGCAGTTGCAAACACGACTTCAGCGGTCGCGAGGCTGCTGGGTCAAATGCAAACGCTCCGGGAGGTCGAGCTTTCGATCGGAGCACAATGGAGGACGTCATGCAGACAGCATTCGCTGCCGCCGCGCCACGCGGCAAACTTCCGTTCTACCGGCATCTCTATGTGCAGGTGCTGGCGGCGATCGCCGCCGGCGTGCTGCTCGGCCACTTCTATCCCGAAACCGGTGAGGCGATGAAGCCGTTCGGCGACGCCTTCATCAAGCTGGTGAAGATGGTGATCGCGCCGGTGATCTTTTTGACGGTGGCGACCGGCATCGCCGGTGTTTCCGACCTGCAGAAGGTGGGCCGCGTCGCCGGCAAGGCGATGATCTACTTCCTGGCTTTCTCGACGCTGGCGCTTGTCGTCGGCCTTGTTGTCTCGAACGTCGTCCAGCCGGGCGCCGGCATGCATATCGATCCGGCCACGCTCGATGCCACAAAAGTGGCGACCTACACCGAAAAAGCCCACGACACCAGCATCGTCGGTTTCCTGATGAACATCATCCCCGACACGATCACCGGCGCTTTCGCAAAGGGCGACATCCTGCAGGTGCTGTTCTTTTCGGTGCTGTTCGGGCTCGCACTTGCCGCGGTCGGCGATCGCGGCCGCCCGGTCGTCGATTTCCTGCAGGCATTGACCACGCCGATCTTCCGCCTCGTCGCCATCCTGATGAAGGCCGCGCCGATCGGCGCTTTCGGCGCCATGGCTTTCACCATCGGCAAATACGGCATCGGCTCGATCGCCAACCTCGCCATGCTGATCGGCACATTCTACCTGACCTCGCTGCTGTTCGTGCTGGTGGTGCTCGGCGCGGTCGCCCGCTACAACGGCTTCTCGATCCTGGCGCTGATCCGCTACGTCAAGGAAGAGCTGCTGCTGGTGCTCGGCACCTCGTCGTCGGAAGCGGCACTGCCGGGCCTGATGGCCAAGATGGAGCGCGCCGGCTGCAACCGCTCGGTGGTCGGGCTGGTCGTCCCGACCGGCTATTCCTTCAACCTCGACGGCACCAATATCTACATGACGCTGGCCGCGCTGTTCATCGCCCAGGCGACCGACACGCCGCTCACCCTCGGCGACCAGATCCTGCTGCTCGCCGTCGCCATGCTGAGTTCCAAGGGCGCCGCCGGCATCACCGGCGCCGGCTTCATCACGCTGGCCGCGACGCTCTCGGTCGTGCCCGCAGTGCCGGTCGCCGGCATGGCGCTGATCCTCGGCGTCGACCGCTTCATGTCGGAATGCCGGGCGCTGACCAACTTCATCGGCAATGCGGTGGCGACCGTGGTCGTGGCGCGCTGGGAAGGGGAACTCGACCAGACCAGGTTCGCTGCCGCGATGGCCGGCGACTTGCCTGAGGAAGCCGATCTGTCGCTGCCGGGGCTGCAGGCTGCGTGACTGATCAGGCCTGCCCCCATACGGCCCGGAGCCGGTTCGCCGGCTCCGGGAAAAGACGATTGGCCTTGTAAGCCGATGGTCGCGGCCGCGTATGATGCCTGGCACGCGGAGCGCGAAGTGGATGTCAGCGCCATTCCAACGCTGCATGCTGCCTGAGACGTAACAGGCTTGTGAGCCTTTGGTCTTGGCGTGGGGCTTGCTCCAGCCGCATTTGAAGGCCAGTATGCGCCATGCCTTCAAGGTGCCTGTCCGCTTCGGTCCCGACCTGATCGCGACCCAAGCCTTTCCGTCAGGCTCGGTTGTCGTGTCATCCGAGCCGAACCGTCGGAGCCCTTGCTGCCGTCGACCATGATCTCGGCGGCAGCTCTTGAAGGCAATGGCGGCCTCAGCATGAAGTCGCAAAGCAAGAGACGTGACCCGTCCTGACGAAAGGCGCCAGCCTTCTCCCAGGAATTCGTGGGACGCGCTTGAGGAGGAACCAGGCCCGCGCGCGGGTTTGCTGAAACCAAAGCAAGATGCGAGGTCAAATGCGATGCAGTCTGTCCCGAGGATTCCAGTATCCATCATCATTCCGAACTACAATTACGCGCGTTTCCTCAAACGCAGCATCGATAGCGCCCTCGAGCAGGACTACGCGGATGTCGAAGTCATCGTCGTCGATGATGCCTCGCAGGACAATTCCACGACAATCATGAAATCATATGGGGACAGGATCCTAGCCTGCCCGCGCGCGCAAAATGGCGGGCATGCGGCGGCGTTCAACACCGGGTTCGCGGCAAGCTCGGGCAAGATCGTCCTGTTCCTCGACGCCGACGATTTTCTTTATCCGACCGCCGTTTCCAGGATCGTCGACACTTGGGATGCGGCAACCGCCCAGGTGCAGTCCAGGCTGCATATCGTCGACGAACGACAACGCATCAAGGACGTCTTTCCGCCGCCCGAACTGCCCTTCGACAGCGGTGACGTCATGCCGAAACTCCTGCACAAGGGCCGCTATCAGACGACTGTGACCAGCGGGCTTGCCTTTGATCGCACAACCCTCGAATCGATCATGCCTATACCGGAGGCGGAGTTCCGCCAGGGCGCCGATGGCTACCTTGTAACGCTGGCGCCCATGTACGGACACGTCCAGTCCATCGACGAATGCGTCGGCGCCTACCGGATCCACGGCGCCAACCATTCGGTGTTCGGTGAAAAGCTCGCCGAGCGGGCACGCTGGCGGGTAACCCACGACTTCCGCCGCATGCAGGCGCTGTCGGACCAAGCCTCCGGGATCGGCCTGACCATCGTTCCGTCGGAGGCTGTCCGCCACGATCCGGTCCACCTGGAAGAGCGGCTGGCGTCGCTGTGCGCGGACAGGCGCCGGCACCCCGTGGCCAATGATTCCCGGCTGGCGCTTGGGGCGGCGGGCGCCGTCGCCAGCCTCGAAATGACCGCGTCGCTGCGCCGGCGCGCCGTCCTTGCCGCCTGGTTCCTGTCGGTCGGGGTGCTGCCGCGGAACCTGGCGACGGCGGTGCTGTCGTGGAAGCTCGACGCATCGTCTCGACCGGCATTCCTGAGCCGTCTGTCCAAGACCATTCGCCACGCAATGGGGTAGAAGAAGCTTTCAAAGGTTGGCAATCCTTCGCGCCCCCCTCTGTCCTGCCGGACATCTCCCCCACTTGGGGGGAGATTGGCCGTCATCTCCGCTTTCGCCAATCACTACCGCCGAAGGAGGGAGCCGTCGCCGAAAGCTGCCGATCTCCCCCCAAGTGGGGGAGATGGCCGGCAGGCCAGAGGGGGGCGCTGTCCCGCCAACTATCGAGCGGAAATGCGCACCGCTTTGGTCGCCCTACTGCCCCGCGCGCAGCCTGACCACGGCACTGCGCGCCGCCAGCACCAGCACCGTGATGATGATCAGGATCACCGAGAGGGCGGCGATCGCCGGGTCGATGTTGTCGCGCAGGCCCATCCACATCAGCCTGGGCAGCGTGATGGCGTTGACCGAGGTGATGAACAGGGTGACGCCGATCTCTTCCCAGGACAGCACGAAGGACAGCAGGGCGGCAGTGACGATGCCGAATTTGATGTTGGGCATGATGATGCGGGTGGCGCGTTCCCACACGGTGGCGCCGAGACCGCGCGCGGCAAGGTCGATGCGCCGGTCGAGCTGGCTGAGCGACACCAGGATCAGCACCGTGGCGAAGGGCACCGTCATCACAGCATGCGCCATGGCGACACCGAGCCAGGTGTCGTAGCCGAAGAACGAAGAGACGCCGGAGATCGAGGTCAGCAGGAAGTAGAGCGTGATCGCCGAGACCACCGGCGGCACCACCATCGGCAGCAGCACGAAGCCGACCAGCGCGGCGGTGAAGCGCGGCTGGAACATCCACACGCCGAGGCTGAAGCACAGCGCCAGCACGGTGGAAAAGGCGCTGCTGACGACGCCGATCCTGATCGAGAGCAGGATCGAATTGATCCAGCGCGGATCCTCGATCAGCGCCCGGTAGTGGCGCAGCGACAATTCGCCGGACGGCATCGCCAGCATGCGGGTCGGCGTCAGCGACACCGGGATCACGGCAAGCAGCGGCAACAGCAGGAACAGCGCCACCAGTGCGGCGAGGACCAGCGAGACGGGGCCGGGGCGGTAGGTCGGCATCAGATCAGCTGCTTCGGTCTGACATAGCGGAACAGCAGCGCCATCAGCGTACCGACGAACAGCACCAGCACGACGCTGATCGCCGCCCCCAGGCCCCAGTCCGGGCTCTGGAAGATGCGCAGATAGATCAGCTCGGCGACCATAACGCTGCGGCCGCCGCCGAGGATCGCAGGCGTCACGAAGAAGCCGAGCGAAAAGACGAAGACGATGAGCGCCGAGCCGATGATGCCGGAGCGGGTCATCGGCACGAACACCGACCAGAAGGTGCGCATGCGGCTGGAGCCGAGCCCGCGCGCCGCCAGCAGCACGCGGTCGTCGAGGCTGCGCATCGAAGACGCCAGCGGAAACACGGCGAAGGGAATGAGGAAATGGGTCATGCCGACGATGACGCCGAATTCGTTGCGCACCAGCGTCAGCGGTTCCGAGATGAAGCCGATCGCCTGCAGCCAGGTGTTGAACAGGCCGCGATTGGAAAGCAGCGCCACCCAGCCGAAGGCGCGCGTCAGCACCGAGATCCAGAATGGCACCAGGATGCAGAACTCGGCGATCACCCGCTGCGCCGGCGTGCCGCGCACCCACACCAGCGTGATGGCGTAGGCGGCGGCAACCGAAACGATCGTGACGATCGCAGCGATGCGCAGCGTGCGGACAAACACCGACTGCACCAGCGGGTCGCTTAGCAGCGTGCCATACTGCCCGAGCCCCGGCTCGGGCAGGGTGAAGCTCCAGTTGACGACGCCGAAGAATGGCCAGGCATAGGCGGCGCCAAGGAACAGCAGCAGCGGCGCCATCAGCAGCGCCGCGCCCATCCTGTCGGAGAGATATGCTTTCATCTCGGCCCCGGTTATCCCGGTCTATCAGGCGGAGATGATCTTCGTGTATTCGTCGAGTGCGGCCCCGTAGTTCTTGGCGTACCACTCCATGTCGAGCGGGATCTGCTTCTTCATGTTTTCGGGGTCGACCGGGTTGATGCGCTTCTTGTCGGCGGGGATCAGCGCGTCGGTGGCCGGATTGGCCGGGCCCTGGCCGAGCTTGTCGAACATGATCAGTTGCTTCTCCGGATCCTGGGCGCTGGCAATGAACTTCATCGCCGCGTCCTTGCCGCCGGGATTGCCCTTGAGCACGGCGAGCGCGCCAGGCGAGATCAGGCCCTGGTCCCAGATGAACTTGATCTTGCCGCCGGAATCCTGCTCGATCAGCGAGGCTCGGGTCGACCAGACGATCGCCATCGAAGCCTCGCCGTCGAGCAGCACGCTCTGGCTCTCGGCGCCGCCACCCCAATAGGCAACGACATTCTCCTTGAAGGCGGCGATCTTGTCGTGCGCGCGCTTGAGATCGAGCGGGTAGAGCGAGGCCGGCGCGATGCCGTCGGCGAGCAGCGCCGCTTCCCAGCTCGACACGCCCCATTTGTAGAGCGAGCGCTTGCCCGGGAATTTCGTCACGTCGAAGAAGTCGGCCATGCCGGTCGGTGCCTGGCTGCCGAATTTCTCGGAATCATAGGCGATGACATAGGAGAAGAAATAGGTCGAGGCGGCGTGTTCCCAGCCGAAGCCAGGCCGCATCTTGTTCTTGTCGACGATCGAATAGTCGATCGGCTCGAGCATGCCCTGCGCGCCGAGTGTGATCGCCGAGAACGGGTCGACGTCGACCAGGTCCCAGGTCGGAGCGCCGCTCTTGAACTGTGCGGCGATCGCACCCTCGGTTGGACCGGAGCCGTCCATCTTGACAGTGATGCCGGTCTCCTTGGTGAACGCCTGGCCATAGGCCGCGTCATAGGCGGTGATGGCGTCGCCGCCCCAGTTGACCAGCACCAGTTCCTTGGCTTGCGCCAAGGCGCCGGTCGAGCGCAGCAGCATCGGCGTGCCGGCCAGCACGAGTGCGGCCAACTGCGTGAACTGCCGGCGCGAGATCTCGCCGCGCACCGCCCTGGCGGACAGTGTCTCGATGGAGTGTTTCCTGGTTTCGCTCATCTTTGAATTGTTTGTCATGTCAGTTCCCCTTTTTTGTCGTTGTTTTTATCCCGGTAGTCGGTACGAATTTGCATTCGTCACTCTGGTCGTCATCCTCCGTCCGGAAGGAGGAAACCTTTTTCCGCCGGCCATGTCAGCCATACGGAATTGCCCTTGCTGAGTGCCGAAGCGGCGACCTCGTTCGGCACCGAGACCGTCACCTTGGCACCTTGGCGCGTGGTGAGATCGAGCCGCGTCGCAGCGCCGAGATAGGTCGAGGCGACCGCAGTCGCGGCGATGCCGTTCTCGCCGGCTGTCGCTTCGGGGGCGATCGACATGTATTCTGGCCGGATCGCCAGGATGGCGTTGCTGCCGACGGCGCTTGCATTGCCGCGCAGGGTGATGGTGCGGTCTTCGCACAGGCCGGTGGCGCCGTTGTCGGCGTTGCGCACGCCCTTCAGCGGCAGCATGTTGATCTCGCCGAGGAACTCGGCGACGAAGCGGTTGGCCGGCCGGTCGTAGACCTCGTCAGGCGCGCCGACCTGCAGCAACTTGCCGTGGTTGAAGATGGCGACGCGCGACGACAGTGCCAGCGCCTCGCTCTGATCATGGGTGACGAAGACGAAGGTGGTGCCGGTTTCCTGGTGCAGCCGTTTCATCTCGGCCTGCATCTGGCCGCGCAGGCCCTTGTCGAGCGCCGAGAACGGCTCGTCGAGCAAAAGCACACCCGGCTCGAACACCAGCGCGCGCGCCAGCGCCACGCGCTGCTGCTGGCCGCCGGACAATTGCGACGGCAGTTTCTTCTCGTGGCCCTTCAGCCCGACGCGCTCGACCATCTCACCGACGCGACGCTTGATCTCGGCCGCCGACTTCTTGCGCACCTTGAGCGGGAAGGCGATGTTGGCCTCGACGCTCATGTGCGGGAACAGGGCATAGCCCTGGAACACCATGCCGGCAGCGCGCTGCTCGGCCGGCCGCTCGGTGATGTCGACGCCGTCGCTGTAAAGGCGGCCGTCGGTCGGCTGCACGAAACCGGCAAGGATCATCAGGAAGGTGGTCTTGCCCGAACCCGACGGCCCGAGCAGAGTCAGGAACTCACCGCGGCCGATATCGAGCGTCAGATCGTCCAGTGCACGGAACGAGCCGAAGCTCTTGCCGATCCCGATTGCCTTGATCTCTGCGGCACGGCCGGGTTGCTGCATCCTGCCTTGTCCTCAATGTGATTGAAATCGTAGGCAGGCCCGCGGCTCACCGCAACCGAATAGTTTTCGCCTGATCGGCAAATTTGATTCATCTGTTGTTCACATGGGAGAGGCGAGCGGGACGCTCGAGCTGCCAATCTCCCCCACGAGGGGGGAAGATTGGCGCTTCATCGTCCCGCTCAATACGGATGGATTCTATTCTCCGACAGTTTCGACCTCAGCCACCTCCCGAACGCCTCCAGCACCGGATGCGCCGCCTTGGCATGTTCGGAAACGAGAAAATACGAGCGTGGCGAACTGATTGCGATGTCGAAGGGGCGCACCAGCCGGCCTTCGCTCAGCGCTCGGCGGCTGGTCAGTTCGTCGCCCATGGCGATGCCCTGGCCGGCGATGGCGGCCGAAAAAACCAGGTTCATGTCGGAAAAGAAGATGCCGCCCTCGGTGTCGGGATTCTCGACCTTCGACAGCGCCAGCCAGCGCGCCCAGTCCTCGGTGTCGCCGAGATGCAGGAGATTGGCGCGCAGCACGTCGGCCGGCTTGGAAAACCCGCCGATCTTGTTGAGCAGCGTCGGGCTGCACAGCGGCGTGAACGAGATCTCGCACAACAGTTCGACCGCGCGGTTCGGCCAGTTGCCGACGCCGAAGGCGATGAAGGCGTCGGCGTCGGCATTGCTGACGTCGTCCAGCCGCCGCGGCGTCAGGATGCGCAGCGCGACATCGGGGTACATCTGCCGGAATTCGCCGATGTGCGTGCACAGGAACAGCGAGGCGAAGCCCGGCGTGCAGCTGACGCTGAACGAGCCGCCGACGCCGGTGCCGGCATGGCGCGTTACCGCATCGCCGAGCACCGTCAGCGCTTTGCGCACGTCGCTGGCGTAACGCTGGCCGCGCGGCGTCAGCGCCACGCCCTTGCCGATGCGCTCGAGCAGGTCGAAGCCGAGATCGCGTTCGAGCAGCCGCAATTGATGGCTGACCGCGCTGCGGGTCAGATGCAGTTCGTCGGCGGCGCGCCAGACGCTGCCGTGGCGGGCGAAACTGTCGAGGGCGCGCAGCGCCTGAGTCGAGGGAATTCTCAAGAGGTGAACCGAATTTGCATGAGCCGGGAAAACATATCACTTTTTGGCGAGGCGCTTCACTGCTTTCTTTGACCGATGGAGGATCCGGTGACCACCTCGGCCCAAGCGACCGCGCTTGCCTGTCTGGACGACATCCAGCCGTCGCTGTCGGCGTGGACGCGGACGATCTTCGATTTCGGCGAGACCGCCTGGCGCGAATACCAGTCGGCCGCCTGGTATGTCGAGCGTCTGAAGCACGAGGGCTTTTCGGTCGAGGAAGGCTCCGGCGGGATGCCGACCGCCTTTTGCGCCCACTGGACCAACGGCGCCGGGCCGACGATCGGCATGTATGCCGAGTATGACGGGGTGCCGGGCAATTGCCAGGACGCGGCGACCGTCAAGCGACCGCGTCCGGGTCTAGGCGCTGAGGCCGGCGGCCACACCGATCCGCATTCCGGCCTCGGCATTGCCAGCCTGGGCGGGCTTTTGGCGACCAAGGCGGCGATGCAGCGCCACGGCATATCGGGCACGCTGCGCTTCACCGGCGAGCCGGCGGAGAAGGTGCGGGGGTCGAAGCCGATCCATGCCGCAAAAGGCTACTACGATGGCCTCGCCGGCATGATCTCCTTCCATCCTTTCTACATGCTGCCACTCTGCAACACGGCGCGCTGGGACACGCATTGCGGCGCGGCCTATGCGATGATCTATCGCTTTGTCTGCGACGAACCCGAAAACTGGGTTCGCGCAAGCGATGGCGCTCCGATCCCGCAGGCGCATTCGGCGGTGCGGGCGCCCGGCGCCAACGACGCACTTGTCATGATGTACATGGCCTCCAAGGCGCTGCGTGATTCCATGCTGCCGCATCAGGGCGGCTGGTCGATCAGCGAGGCGATCCTGACCGCGGGGCAGGCGACCGCCGACAATCTGCCGGCGGGTCTGGCCGAGATCCAGTACATGATCCGCGTGCCGACGCTTGCCATGGCCGAGCAGGTCACCGCCGTGCTCGAGCGCAACGCGGAGGCCGCCGCGAAGATAAGCGGCTGCCGCCATGAGCGGCACTGGGTGTCGAAGTCGCGGCCGGGGCTTGCCAACCATGCCATGGCTGACATTGCCTACGATGCGCTGTCGACGGTTGGGCCACCGCGCTGGGACAAGACGGCCAAGGCGATTGCCCGTGAAATCCAGGTCAATGCCGGCGGCGCGGCGACCGACGAGCCGTTCATCGCCGAGTTGGAGCAGCTGATTGCGCCTGAGGAGGCGGAGGCGTTGCTGCGCCGCGACTTGCCGCCGTCGCAGCTGAATTCCACCTCCGACGATTACACCGACATGTCGTGGCAGACGCCGACGGCGCGGTTCTATGTCGCCCGGCCGGCGCTGCGTTCGCAAAACGGCCAGGCGTATCCGTCCTGGGCGATGAATGCGCTGGGCGGCATTTCCGCCACCATCGATCCGATGGTTGCCTGCGCGTCGAAAACGATTGCGTTGGCAGCTCTTCGCCTGCTGGAAGACAAGGCGGCCCGCGATGCGGCGATGGACGAATTCGTCGCCCGCACCGGCGGCGGCATTGGTGGCAGCACTTGGCTGGCGCCGCTTTGCGACTACGAACCGCCGATCCATTTCCGCTGGCCGGAATATGTCACCACCCCGCGCGGACGGGACTGGTGGATACCAGGCAACCCGCAAGCCGCGTGATCACTCGAAGCCAGGAGAATGCCATGCCCGTTCATGACCGCATCGTAGCAGAACCGTTTTCATTGCAGCGCCGCAATCCGGCCGGCGGCACCAAGCCATTGACCGCCTGGGGCTTTGCCAACGAGACCGATGTCCTGACCGACGTGCTGCTCGGTTCGCCGAATTTCCTGCGCCATCTCTCGACCAGCTCGCTGTCGCGCAAGCATCTGCGCGAGGCGCCGTGCAACGTCCAGATCGCGCAGGCCCAGCACAAGGACCTGGTTGCCGCTTACGAGCATTTCGGCGTCAACATCCACTGGCACGAGCCGACGCCGGAGCTGCCGATGCAGGTCTATTCGCGCGATTCCAGCGTCATGACGCCGTATGGCGCCGTCATCACCGCGATGTCCCAATGGTGGCGGCGCGGCGAGAATTTTGCGGCGATCCGCACCTATGAGAAGCTTGGCATCCCGATCTACGACATGGTCACCGCGGGCACTTTCGAGGGCGGCGACTTCAACGTCATCGAGGACGGCGTGGTGCTGATCGGCTGCGGCGGCGCCCGCACCCAGGAGGAGGGCGCGCGCCAGGTCCAGGCCTGGTTCGACAAGGAGGGCTGGGAAACCCGCATCGCCTTCATCGACGAATATTATGTCCATATCGATCTGATGGTGGTGCCGATCGCCGACAAACTGACCGCCGTCTGCCTCGCCTGCACCGAGCCGGACATCGTCGACTGGCTGAAGGGCAAGGGCCACGAGATCATCGACGTGCCGTTCCAGGACACGATGGCGCTCGGCTGCAACTTCATGTCGCTGGGCAAGGACCGGGTGATCGCGCCGACATCCAGCCAGACGCTGATCGGTCAGCTCAAGGCGCGCGGCTTCGAAGTGGCGGCGGTCGACATGAGCGAGATCTCGAAGACCGGCGGCGGCATCCACTGCATGGCGCAGGCGCTGAAGCGTGTGCCGGCCTGAGGGACCGCCCTTTAGCCCGGCCGCTTCCGCGAACGCGCCATTGTCAGCAACGTCGATCCCGCCTGGCTCGCGGCACGCCTACAGCACGATGAGCTTTCCCTTGCGCAGACGCTTGGCGCAACGATAGGCGAGATCGGCGGCGACCATGTCTTCCATGGCAATGCCCATCGCCTTGTAGGTGGTGATCTGTTGATCCGAAACACGGCCCGGCGCGCGGTCGAGCAGCATGGCGCCAAGCTCAGTGCCGAAATCCGGGTCGAAGCCGGCAAGCTCGCAAGAACCGACCGGGGTCGGTTCGAACGCATCCCTGGTCTCGACAAAAAGACTGGATTTGCCGATGAGCTCGATCGGCATTTCACCGCCGGGTGGTGCCACCCCGACCGACGAGACGTGCGTGCCCGGCCGAACCCAGCCTGCCTTGATCACCGGCTCGTAGGAATGCGTCGCCAGGCACACCACGTCGGAACTGCGCACTGCCGCCTCGAGGTCGGCGACCGCCACCACCGACGGATGCAGCCGGGCAAGCGCTGCCGCATCGTCGAAGCTCTTCGAAGCGACCCGGATTTCGGCAAAGTCGCGCACCAGCGGCAACAGATGCAGGTGCTGGTTGGCCTGCACGCCGGCGCCGACCACTGTCGCTATCCTAGCGTCCCGGCGCGCGAGCGCGCGCACCGACAGCACGGCGGAGCCGGAGGTTCGCACCGCGGTTATGAAGGTGCCGTCCATGATGCAGACCGGCAGGCCGGACAGCGGATCGAACAGGCTGATGGTTGCGAGGTGGCTGGGCATGTTCTTGGCCAAATTGCCTTCGAAGACGTTGACGACCTTGACGGTCAGGTTCATGCCCTCCATCCAGGCCGGCATGGCGAGGCTGTAGCCGGCCCCCGGGATGTTGAGCTGTGGTCGGGGTGGATTGACGACCTTGCCTTGTGACAGCGCCTTGAAGCCGTCTTCCAGAACATCGAGAAGCTGGCTGAGATCGATGCACGCCATCACGTCGACTTCGCTCAGCACCAGGATCTCGGTCGCTCCCTTGCTGATTTCCGCCGCACTCCTGCCGGCTGGGCTGAACGCTTCCTTGCTCATCTTGCACTCCTCTTGTTTGTCGAAATCGCCTCACCACGTTTGCTTTGAGTGGGTGAGGGAAGCGCAGGCTATTGCGAGGTTTTATGTGATGAAATACGTTGATTTTGACATCTCTGCGTGAAATCAGCACACAAATCCCTGAGATAGAGTGGATTGTGAAAATGGACGACCTCGACCAGATAGACCGCAGCCTGCTCCGGCTGCTGCAGGAAGACGGGCGCCGGACGACGCTTGATCTTGCCGGGCGTATCGGGCTGTCGCCGACCGGAACGAGCCAGCGGGTGAAGCGCCTGTTCCGCGACGGGTTGATCACCGCGGTCAGGGCGGTGCTCGATCCGCGCAAGGTCGGCCGGGGAACGCTGGTGTTCATCGAGGTCCGGCTTGACCACACGGCGCCGCATGTCTTTGACCGTTTCGCCGAAGCCGTGGCGAAGGCCCCGGAGGTTCTGGAGTGCCATATGGTGGTTGGCGGTTTCGATTATCTGGTCAAGGCGCGGATCGCTGATATGGCGGTGTTCCAGGATTTCCTGCAGCGGGTCATCCTGCCTCTGCCCGGCGTGCGCGAAACGCACACTTTCGCCTCCATCGCCGACGTCAAGCCGAACGCCCTCTTGCCGGTGTGATCAGTGGAGGAGGAGAACGCTGTTCAGGGCGACCTGCACGCATCTTCGCCATCCTGTCGCTCCCTGGCGCGCCTTCCGGTGCAGAGATGCCGGAGACCGGCTCTAGCCTTGCGCGGTCAGCAGGTTCGCATCGCGGGCCAGCCGCCACGCACCATCAGCCTCCTTGCGCAGGAGCGTCAGCGTATATCCCGATTGACGCACCGGCTTCCCGTTCGGCGGCGTTGCGGTCATATCGATACGACCGCGCATGAAGGCCCAGTCGCCAAGAAGCTGTAGTTCAACGATCTCGTTCGTGCCGTCGACATGAACGCCGGCCATCTCCTGCGCGGCTGCCGCGAAGATCTCCTTGTCGAAGGGCTCCCGGCCGGGAACCATGAAGATCGCGTCGTCCGTCATCAAGCTGAGGACGGTCGCGGTGTCTCCACGCTTGCTCGCATCCATCCACGTCTCGACCAGCTTTCGGATTGCTCTTTCGTCGTCCGTCATCCGTTGCCTCCCTGGCTTCTCGCCGTCATCGATACCGCACGGCGCTCCTCCATCGCCGCAACATAGGGCTCAGATCGCTCTCGTCATCGATTGCAGGGTTTTATCGACGTCACGCTGCGTGGGATGGTCCGTGAAACGGCAGGTCCGCGCGCTCTACGCCTATCTCCAACCGCCCGAGGCGGTGATGCGCTCGCCGGTCAGCCAGGATGCGTCGTCCGAGGCGAGGAACACCGCGATGCGCGCGATGTCGTCGGGCTGGCCGAAGCGGCCGAGCGGGGTCATGGCGATGACCTGCTTCTCGAACTCGCTGCCGACGATGCCGATCCGCTGCAGGCCTTCGGTGTCGACGCCGCCAGGCGCGATGGCGTTGACGCGGATGTTGCGGGCGCCGAGCTCTCTCGACATGGAGAGCGTGATCGAATCCACTGCGCCCTTGGTGGCGGCGTAGACCAGCGAGTTCGGCTGCGGGTTGAGGCTGGCGACCGAGCTGATGTTGATGACGCTGCCGCCTCCGGCGCCGAAATGGTTCACCGCTTCCCGGATGGTCAGGATGGTGCCCAGCACATTGGTGTCGAACTCACGGTGGAATTCGGCCTCGGTCACCGCTTCCAGCGGCTCGAATGCGAAGACGCCGGCATTGTTGACCAGGATGTCCACCGCGCCGAACGACGATTTGGCGGCCTCGAACAGGCGGCGCACGTCGGCCGCTTGCGACACGTCGCCATGGACGGCAACGGCTCGGCCGCCTGCGTCCTTGATCTCGGCAACGACGCGGTCCGCACCTTCCCTCGACGAGGCATAGTTGACGACCACGGCGGCACCGGCCGCCGCAAGACCCTTGGCGATGCCGGCGCCGATACCCTTGGAGGCGCCGGTGACGATGGCGACCTTGCCGTTCAGCTTGCTCATCAATCTCTCCTTTGTCGATGATGAGCGGTATTTAATGGTGATCGGATAGCGTATTAGGATCACCTCGATCGGTTCTTTCGTGCCTGGAATTCTTGAATGACCACCATCCTCGAAAAGACCGCCGGTCTCGTCGCCTTCGTGCGCACGGTCGATGCCGGCTCGTTCCATGCCGCCAGCCGGCTGGTCGGCTCCAGCCCGTCGGCGGTGTCGAAGAGCGTGGCGCGGCTCGAGCGGCGGCTGGGCGTGCGGCTGATCCAGCGCTCGACGCGCCGGCTGGCACTGACCAGCGAAGGCCTCGCCTATTACGAGCGGGTCGCGCCTTTGCTCAGAGCGCTGGACGATGCCGAGGACATCGTCCAGATGGCGGATACCGCGCGCGGCCTGCTGCGCGTCACGGCATCCGTCGAACTCGGGCGCGGCCTGATTGCCTCATGGGCACAAGCATTCCTGGCGCAGCACGGCGAACTGAAACTCGAGCTCAGCGTCACCGACCGTCACGCCGACCTGATCCGCGAAGGTTATGATGTAGCGGTGCGCATGGGGACGCTGTCGGACACCGGGCTCATCGCGCGCAAAATCGCCAATCTGCCGATCGTGCTGGTGGCCTCGCCGGTCTATGTCGAACGGCGCGGCCGGCCGGCCTCGATCGAGGATTTGCAGAGCCACGACTTCGTCCGTTACCAGATGGCCGGCCGACCTTATCCCGTCACATTGGCCGACGGCGCGGTGATCGTGCCGAACGGGCGGCTCGATACGGACGACGGCGGCGCCATCCGGCAAGCGGCGCTGGCCGGAGCCGGCATCGCGCATCTGATGCAGTTTGCCGTGCAGGACGATCTCGACACCGGCCGTCTGGTCCGCATTCTGCCCGAGGTGGCGATGCCGACTATGCCGGTGCACATCGTCCATGCGTATGGGCGACAGCTACCGGTCCGCGCCCGGCTGTTCGTCGAGTTCCTGGCGGGCCGGATGGCGGCGCTGACGCGATAGGGCGGGAGCTCCGTGGCAAAGACAGCGGCGCTTCGTCGATGGCCATGCGGTAGCCTTCGAGCGTCGCTGCGTTGAAGTTGAATATCAAGCGTTGGCGCGGCGCGACGTAACGAGAATACCTGTCATCGAGCTAAAACGTAATCTCCACCGAAGCGGCGCTGCGGTTGGCCGGCCCGTGAAAGACGGCCTCGATGTTGTTGCCGTCGGGATCGAGCAGGAAGGCGGCATAGTAGCCGGGATGGTAGTGCTGCCGCTCGCCGGGTGCGCCATTGTCCGTGCCGCCGCCATCGAGGCCGGCTCTGTAGAAGGCGTCGACCATCGCGCGGTCCTTTGCCTGGAAGGCAAGGTGGTGGCGCCCCGTCAGTTGCCCGCTGGCCGCCCGGCTGTCGATGCTGGAGACGAACAGCTCGTCGGCCCAGAAATAATCCTCGGCGCTGCCGCCGATCGGAATATCGAGCACCTTGAAAACCGCCTCGTAGAAGCGGCGGCTGGCCTTGAGATCCCTGACCACCAGCTGGACGTGGTCGATGAGACGGCCGCGATGAAGTTCCATGCCTGACAGCTCCTGATCGCCAGGTTGGAAATCTAGCTCAGGACGGTGCACGGTCAATGCAATGGAGCAATTGAATGGCGCGATTTCCTGACTGGATAAAAAATGCAACCGGATTGTAGGATTCGAAATGTCGCCGTCGTCCTTCGGACGCAAGCGGCGCGACGAATCTCGAAAGAAGTCGCGCCGTGTCCAAACGATCTCGGGAGAAAAATATGCGCATTTCCTATCGGTGGGTCATCGTCGCGGCTGGCGCCCTGATGACCTGCGTCGCCCTCGGGGCGATGTTCTCGCTGGCGATCTTCCTCGAACCGATGGCGCTCGACACGGATTGGTCGCGCGCCGGCATATCGAGCGCGATGACGCTGAACTTCCTGGTAATGGGTCTCGGCGGTTTCGCCTGGGGCGCCATTTACGATCGCTACGGCGCCCGCATCGTGGTGATGACAGGGGCGGTGCTGCTCGGGCTGGCGCTGGTGCTGGCCAGCCGCACCGGCTCGCTGCTTGTCTTCCAGATCACCTATGGCGTGCTCGTCGGCCTCGCGGCAAGCGCCTTCTTCGCGCCGATGATCGCGCTGACCGCCGCTTGGTTCGACACCAATCGCAGCTTGGCCGTTTCCCTGGTCTCGGCGGGCATGGGCGTGGCGCCGATGACGATCTCGCCCTTCGCGCAATGGCTGATCACGGCCTATGACTGGCGCACCGCCATGTTCGTCATCGGCGTCGCGGCATGGGCGCTGCTGGTGCCGGCCGCATTGCTGGTGCGCCAGCCGCCCACGCCTGCCGCTGAAGACGCCGCCGCCGATATTGCCGCCAACGATACCGGCATGTCGGTTCCACAGGCGCTGCGCTCGCCGCAATTCATCGTTTTGGCACTGACCTTCTTTGCCTGCTGCGCGGCGCATTCCGGACCGATCTTTCATATGGTGAGCTATGCGATGCTGTGCGGCATAGCGCCGATGGCGGCGGTCAGCATCTACAGCATCGAGGGCCTGGCGGGCTTAGGCGGCAGGCTTCTATACGGCGTGCTTGCCGACCGGCTGGGGGTCAAGCCGGTGCTGATTACCGGTCTGGCGATACAGTCCGTGGTCATCGCAGCCTATCTTGCGGTCAGCGAGCTTGGTCAATTCTACACGCTCGCCGTCATCTTCGGCGCCACCTATGGCGGCGTGATGCCGCTCTATGCGGTGCTGGCGCGCGAATATTTCGGCCAGCGCATCCTCGGCACGGTGTTTGGTGCCGTCACCATGCTGTCCAGCATCGGCATGGCCTTCGGCCCGCTCGCCGGCGGCATGGTGTTCGATGCCTATGCCAGCTATTCCTGGCTGTTCATCGGCTCGGCCCTTGTCGGGCTCGGCGCGGTGGCGGTGGCGATCGCCTTCCCGCGGCTGCCGCGCAGGGAGTTGCAACCGGCGTAGCGGAGAGAGGACGCAGGGGGTCGAAAGCGGACATCGAGCATGTCCAGCTTTTGACCCCCAGTCGCGAGGCGTTCATCGGCGGTGATAGTAGCCGGGTCAAGACTGTGCAAGACCCATCTCCCTTAATAGCAATCGATCATGCTGCGGCGCAGCGCGTTCACGTCCAAATGCCGATTGCCGGCAGCCGACGTTCGGACGAAAAACGTCAAAACGGACGAATGAATGGTTTTTTTCGCGTATTCTTGCGTACACCTCACGCGACTATTTCAGGTCCGTTAACATTTTGTGTTTTCGGCGCAGCATTTTGTTCCTATCCTCGCCCCAGGGCTTTGCGCATTCAATTGCGTGAAGATCTGGCGTGAGGATCCCAAAAATGCAGCAGGCAAAGCGAGTCTTGGTGACGGGGGGCGCAGGTTTTCTGGGATCGTTCTTATGCGAGCGGTTGCTTGCTGAAGGCCACGAGGTTGTATGCGTCGACAATTTCTTCACAGGAAGTCGGAGAAACGTCTCGCATTTGCTCGACAACAAATCCTTTGAGATCATTCGTCACGACGTGACATTTCCGCTCTACGTAGAAGTTGATGAAATATACAACCTTGCTTGCCCGGCAAGCCCGGTTCACTATCAGTTCGATCCGGTCCAGACGACAAAGACCAATGTCCATGGGGCGATCAATATGCTGGGACTCGCCAAGCGAGTTCGCGCAAAGATCCTTCAGGCGTCCACGTCTGAAGTCTACGGAGATCCCGAGATTCACCCGCAGACCGAGGACTATTGGGGCAGGGTAAACCCGATAGGTCCCCGTTCCTGTTACGACGAAGGCAAGCGGTGTGCCGAAACCCTGTTTTTCGATTATTGGCGGCAGAACAGGCTGCGGATCAAGGTAGCGCGCATCTTCAACACTTACGGTCCGAGGATGCGTCCGGACGACGGCCGCGTCATTTCCAACTTCATCATGCAGGCACTGCAAAACAAGCCGATAACCGTGTACGGCACCGGCGAGCAGACACGCTCATTTTGCTACGTCAGTGATCTCATCGACGGTCTGGTTCGCCTGATGCACACGGCCGACGATGTTACCGGTCCAATCAATCTCGGCAACCCGGTCGAATTCACGATGCTCGAACTTGCCAATCTCGTGATCGAACTTACCGGAAGCCGATCCGAGATCAGGTTTTTACCTTTGCCCGTCGATGACCCAAGGCAGCGACAGCCTGATATCGGGTGTGCCTTGCGCCAGCTCAGTTGGAAGCCAAGAATTGCATTGCGCGATGGTCTCGTCACGACCATTGCCTATTTCGATGACTTGGTCTCATCGGGATATGCTCGGTCCGCTGCAGCCGGATGAAAACAGTCCTGGTCACTGGCGGGGCGGGCTATATCGGCTCACACTGTTGCAAGGCATTCGCCGGGGCCGGTTGGTCGGTCATTGCGTATGACAACCTCTCGCGCGGCTGGCGCGATGCGGTCAAATGGGGACCGCTTGTCGAGGGCGATGTTTGCGACGCTGCAGCGGTGGCAGCAGCGCTGCACCAGTATCGGCCGGATGTGGTGGCGCATTTCGCCGCCTACGCCTATGTCGGCGAGTCCGTCGAGCGCCCGGAACTCTACTACCGAAACAACAGTTTTGGGACGCTGGTCTTGCTCGAGGAAATGCTGAAGGCCGGCGTCGACAAGCTGATCTTTTCGAGCACCTGCGCGTCTTACGGCGTTCCGATTCGTTCTCCGATTGACGAAACGCATCAGCAATCGCCCATCAATCCCTATGGGTGGTCGAAATTCATCATAGAACGAATGGTGGACAATCTTTCCGATGCCCATGGCCTCAACGCGGTTGTGCTGCGGTATTTCAACGCGGCCGGATGTGATCCCGACGGCGAGGTCGGTGAGCGGCATGAACCGGAAACGCATGTCATTCCGCTCGCTATCGAGGCGGCGATCAGGTCGGGCCGGGTTTTTACCATTAATGGCACCGACTTCGACACAAGGGACGGAACCGCGGTGCGGGACTATGTCCACGTCACCGATCTCGCCCGTGCTCACGTTCTGGCAGGGGAGAAGCTTCTGCGCGATCCGGGAGTCCATGTCTACAATCTCGGCACCGGAACCGGAACGACGGTGAACGAGTTGGTCGATGCGGTGAGCCGGGCTTCGGGGACACGCCTCCCCGTAGCCTACGGTCCGCGCAGGGCAGGTGACCCGCCTGCGCTTGTCGCCGCGGCCGGCAAGGCGGCCCGGGAACTCGGCTGGATGCCTGAGCAATCCGGAATCGACCGGATCGTCCAAACGGCGCTGGCCTGGTATCGCCGCCGTTTGTGACGATCTTTTTTGCGGAAGAGCCCTACCGCCTGGTCAGCAAGCAATCGAGAGCGGCGGCAACTGCGGCAAGCGAGAAATTTTCCGCTATCCGTTTTCGCGATGCCTGACCGAGGTGTTCCCGCATGCCCGGGCTGTCCTTCAGTCTTTGCAGGGCGCGCGCGATTGCAGCGTTGCGGCCGCGCGGTCGACGGATTGAACTACATCGAAGATTTATTCGCCAGGACGTCTCTCCACGCGCCTTCAATCCACCTTAAGCAACTCGGCAGAATGCGACAGTCGCACAATCCCGTGCTCTTTCAGATATGGCCAATAGGCGTCATTGACCGTTGCTGCAACAACGTCGAACGTTAGCAAGTTCTCGCTTGCGAGGTCCGGGTCGTCCTCTCCCCACGCATAGAGAGCCGCTCCAGCGGATCGCGCCGTTGAGGTAGATGTTCTCGATCCCGTCGAGATCCGGATGGAATCCGGCCCCTATCTCCAGCAAGCTTCCGATCCGGCCTCGCATCACTGCCTCGCCCTCATCCGGAGCCGTGATCGAGGTCCAAACCTTGAGCAGCGTGGTCTTTCCCGAGCCGTTGCGTCCGATGATACCGCACACGGTGCCAGTCGGAAGGAAAAAGTGATGTTCTTGATGGCGAAGAATTCGTTGAGGGAAGCTTTGGCTTCCCGCGAGCGCAAACGCGCGACGAGTTGTTCGACCTCCTCACGCAATGAGTGCACGCCGATCGCGCCGCGCCGGTAGCGCTTGGAAAGTCCTCGGACCTCAACGGCTGGCAATTCTGTCATCGATCTCAAGCCGTAACATTTGCGGTTCGACTGCCGGGTTGATCCGCGGTCAGCCGGTCCTTCACGACGCGCGCCGTGACAACGATAGGATAGGCGGTATCCCGGACGTCGAGCTTCTGGTCAGAAACTTCTTCCTTGGCGAGTCCCTGAAGAAAACAAACTGCCGCAAAGACGTTGCCGTGGGTTTCGAGCGCCATGTTCGCCGTGCTGAAGGATTTCGCAAGCAACTTCGCCAACGCCGCCTGCGTCAATGACCAGAACCACGTGCTGCCCCACTCGCCGCGATCGATCGGGGTGATGCCAGGAACAGTTAGCAGCAGCACGCCCCCGGGCTTGAGCGCTTCGGCCAGTGCAGCGACCGCGGCCGACATGTCGAAGATCAGATGAAGTGTTTGCGTGAGGATGATGCAGTCGAAGGCGTTTGACGGCAGCACTCCGGGCTGCGACAGGTCGCCTATGATGGTCGCGTTTGGATCATCGGGATCAACATGCAGCACGTCGCTCTTGACGACATGAGCACCGCCAAAATGCATCGTGTAGCTGTTGTCGCCGATTTCCAACACACGGCCATGTATGTCGGCCGCATTCAATTGTAGGAAATTCTCGATATAATACCGATCTATTGGCTTGCCGCGATCATATCCAAATGAGTGGCTGATCGGCATCGTGCGTGCGAAATCCCCAAACCGCACCGAACCGACGCGCGGAGCCCGCCAATCAGCGCCGGAAGCTCCGAGCAGCCGTTGCACATGCCTGCCGACCTTGCGTGCTATCTTAAATGCCGCCGTTTGCAGCGCGATCGGCGGCGACATCTGCAAAGCCTGCCGCAGCATGCGCATCGCTTTGGCGGGTTCGGCGCGGATCGCGCGCAAGGCATCAGTAGTCACCTCTCCGGTATAATAGGTCTTCCAGAACCGCCTACCATCGCGGACTGCAAGACGCACATCGTCGTCAACCGGACCTGCCAACTGCTTGTCAAGCACCGACAATGCTGCAGCGAGCATCATCGATCGATTCTTAGACATGTTGTCGCGGTGCATGCGATACTCGGCGACGACATCGTCGTGCGTTACGATCGAACCGCGCCGGGCGATTCGCAAGAATAGCTCATAGTCTTCGCAGGACCGCATTGAAACGTCGAACCCGCCCATGGCCGCGAGCCTCTCCCGCCGATAAACCACGGTCGCATGCATCGCAATGAAGTTTCCCGTCCGCAGTAGCTGAAGATAAGGATCTTCAACAAGCGCGATGTGATGCTTGTCTGACTCGATCGCACCCCTTCCATTGATGAAGCGATGAGCTCCGTAAGCGAAAACCGCATCTGGATGCGCAACCAGCACTCGCACGCCCGTCTCCATGGCAATCGGAAGGAGACGATCATCCGCGTCCAGAAAGGTGATGTAATCGGATCTGGAAGCCGCCAGTCCGGTGTTTCGGGCGGACGCGAGCCCGCAATTGTCCTGCCTGATCAGGCGCACGCCTGGATGACGCTCGACAACCGATGCCGGATTGTCGGTGGATCCGTCGTCGACGACAATAATTTCATCCGTCGGCCGGCTTTGACGAAGACAGCTCTGAATGGCGTCCTCGAGAAAGCGAGTGTGGTTGTAAGTTGTTATGACGACTGCGATCATGAAACAGCCAAATTCTCCTTAGCTTCGCAGAGAGGCAACGGCTGGTGTGCTTAGGCCTCACAAACAGAATTTTGGCACAGAAATGATGGAGACTCGTCAGTTTTAGCACGTCGCTCCCAGCGAGGCGATGCGACTTGTCATTCACGTAGAACGGTATCGTTAATATCAGAAATCTCAGGCTCGGTCGCGATCCAATCCGCGCCACCGGTCCCGCCCACTACCTCCGTGCTCTCGTCAGCAGCCTGAACAGCTTCGACAGGATGCGACGTGGCGTCAGCCGCCGAGCGAACCGGCGTCCGGCTTCGATGGCGAGGTCAAACCTATCGCGAAGTGTCAGGGGCCGACGCTGGGCCGGATAGCGCGCGAATGCGAAGCGGAGCGCCCGCTGCAACTTCGGCGTCATCAATCCCGAGGTCGACGCATGCATCTCGACCCATTCGAGGAAGCCAATGCGAGCAGCATGCGGGCGCTGTCGATCGTAGATGCCGGAAGCAGTAGCGCCACAGGTGCCAGAAATCGAGGTCAAACCAGCCGCGTCGAGGAGTGATAATGGTAGTCTGCTGCGCGTTCATCAGAACAGATGATCCTCGATTTTTCGCAAGAATTCATCCCCTGACCAGTTGTCGACACACAATCGAGGTAAACGCAGAACGTCTGCCTCGGGCGCAACGCATCCGGCGCGCGTCGTGCATGCGAACTCAAATCCCGCTTCCCTGACGGCAGATACCGACAGAGCGTCATGGTCTCCGAATGGATATGCAAAAGAGAGAACGGGTTTTCCGGTCATTTGCTCACAGGCCGAACGGCCGTCGACGATCTCGCGAAGCTGGGTCGCGTAGGAATGGGAGGGAAGCGTGGGATGACTGACAGTGTGACCGCCGATCGTTATCAGGTCGTCACTGATGTCACCAACCTCACCGGGCGTCATAAGACAGTGCTCCGGTCTGGCGTCGAGACCAACACCTGCCCATTTCGCAATGTCTTCGACGTGTGCGTTCTGCCGCTCATACGGCAGCGTTCGGAGCGCCGACCACACCTCCCGGTAGACTTTGTCACGGCCGGCCTGATCCACCATCTTCGGGATAGGCCAGTGATGCCTGGCTCCCTCGATGGTGATGTCGAGCTGGTCAGGCAGTTCAGGCGTCTCAAGACAGATGCGCGTGAGCGCATCCCACCAGAATTCCCTGCCGCTTCCTATTGCTCCCGTGGCAACAAACAGCGTCATCGGGCAGTCGTGACGCTGCAGGATAGGGCGAGCGTTGCTGTAGACGTCGTGATATCCGTCGTCAAACGTGACAACCGCAAGCGGTTTGCCCGGCTTTCCCCGTGCGATGACATCGAACAGCTCATGCAAATGCACCACCCGCCGGCTCCGCGTCAGCGCTTCAATTTGTTCGTCGAACCTCGCGGGATGGACGGCCAGGCTCCACGGATCGACGGCGATATCTGCAACGCGATGGTACATCAGTATGATGGGAGCACGGCGCAGGCGTCGACGACGCACCAGCCGACCAAGCTGCAGGAGAACGCGCGGGATCACCATCGGTCTCCCGCCGCAGGAACCGAAAAAACCGCGCTCATGTCCGATCGCGGAGCCCATCCCCATCGGCAGGAACGCGATACATGTGGGTGTTCAAGCATATAGCTGATGGCAATAAGCCCACGAGGCCACGGGCACGGATGTGAGCGAAATGAAAGGAAGCATGAAGGTATCGACAGTTTGGGCGGATTGAAACCAGCATATTAGCACATGTCGCCGCCGTAAGTGCGAATGACCGGGCGAATTCTCAGACGTTGAAGTAGCCGGTAGGGACAGGCGGCTTGATGCTCTCTCGCTCGAGCATGCTAGTATTTAGGCTGGTGGCGCTCCCGTCTTTCTTTCATCCTTCATCAAAAGCAGGCTTTTTTCGATATACAACCCGCAGTTTCCGTCATCATTCCTGCCTACAATGCGGAAAAGACCATCCGACACACCCTTCAGTCGGCCGCCTCGCAAACTTTCAAACAGCTGGAGATCATAGTGGTCGATGACGGGTCGACCGACCGGACCGCTGAGATCGTCGAGGCATTTGCAACCAGTGATCCGCGTATTTCTCTTCTGAGACAGCAGAACCAAGGGGTTGCTGTCGCCAGAAACCTGGCAATTCATGCGGCGAAGGGTGAATTTATAGCGCCACTTGATGCGGATGATGTGTGGCACCCGACAAAGCTGGAAAAGCAGCACAGCCTTTCAGTCGCGGCCGTCTCTCGGCCTTGTCTACGCATGGTATCGGGTCATCGATGATGATGATTGGGTGATCGAATGCTCCCCGCCAACTCTCGCTCGCGGGGACGTCCACAACTGGCTGCTGGTTGAGAATTTTATCGGCGATGCAAGTTCACCGCTAATCAGGCGATCAGTTCTTACGGCAACCGGGGGATACGACCATTAGACCTCCCCTGGCGGAAGAGCCGCTGCAAGCGCGCGAACAGAATAGGCTCACATTCACCAGATAGTCTCTTCATAAAGGCGCCGAAACTCGGCGTTCTCGTTTCGCATCCGCTTCATTCGAATTTTGACCCAGCGAGGAACCAGCCTGGCCCGGCAGTACATGCCGATCATGTTGGGCAGGCGGGAAATTGCCGTGCGCGGTTCCAGGACGAAGTATCTCTTCAGCAGGTCGCCGGCTGCGAACAGCCGCCCGCCGACCAAGGCTCTGATGGCAAGCCAATGAATCATGTCGACCAGATGGGCGTCGAGATCGTTGCCGAACTGCGGATATTTTTCACGAAACTCGGCCAGAACAATCTTACACGAACGAAGCATCTGCATAACATCGCTCGACATGTTGACGTTCGTCATCCGGTAACCCACGAGGTGCTGGGGCACGACGCGGAATTCGTAACTTTCCGCTATTCTGAGGCACATAAGAAGGTCCTCGCAGCCTTGTGCATTTCTGGCCCTCAGGGAAGGATCGAATTGTCCCGCCCGCTCGAATGCGGAGCGACGCAGCAGCATCGAACTTCCGTTGCCGACAAAATTCATTCTGCACATCCGTTGCAGAACCTGGCCATCGGCATCGGGTCGGTATAGTGAGAATACCCGGCCGTTCTCGTCGATTTGCGCAAACCAGCAATATGCCAGGCCCGCGGAAGAACCGCCTTCCTGCAGGGCGCGCAGTTGCAGTGCGATCTTGGAAGGAGCCCACAGATCATCCGCGTCGACAAACGCCAGAAACTCGGCATCGGTAGAGGCCGCACCGCTGTTGCGGGCGTGCGCAACACCGGCGTTCGGCTGCCTCATCAGGCGTATGCGCCGGTCTTTCTCAGCACAGGAGGCGACGATCGAGGCGGACTTGTCCGTCGACCCGTCATCCACCACGACAATGTCCAGCGCCTGATGGTCCTGCTGGCAGATGCTGGTCAAGGTGGCGTGAATGGTGCGCTCGGCATTGAACATCGGCACCACGACGCCGACCGTGGCATTGTCCTGGATCATTGGAGCCTTCGGTTTCTCTGCAAGAGCCAGTAAACAACGGATGGTGCCAGCATTGCAATCAGCACCGCTCTTCGATGATCGGGGCGAATTCGAGGCAAATGAGGTCGGTCATTCAGCCTGGCCTATCGAAGCTGACGGGATTCGGAGGGTGACGAAGCAACGTCAAATCCGAAAAACAGACACAAGGGGAGGTCGCGTAACGCTGCCTTATTAGCCTTTACTGAATAAGCCGGTCAACTGGCGCCGCGCGGCGCGGACGGCCGCCGCATGCGGCCCGGCGCGCGCAGGCCGTGCTGGTCTTTGTTGAATGACGATTGGCAGCGTCACCATGCCACTGGGCGGGTCAGCCGCGGAGGCAGAGTCGAGATCGACGATGCATCACTCGGCCGGGCGCGAAAAATTTGCAGCCGCAGTCTTGCCTCGTCTGATCGGTCGCTTGCCCGATTGCGGCTCGGATGCCTCCGCGCGATCCGGTGCCGCGGCGTTTCCGACGAGCGATGCGAGCTCGGCCTCGCTGAGTGTCTCGATCTCGAGCAGCTTGCGCGCCGTCTTTTCCAGCAGGTCCCGCCGCTCGGTGAGGAGCCCGACGGTTCGCGCGAAAGCGGCGTCGACGATGCTGCGAACCTCCTCATCGATAGCCTCGGCGGTGGCCTCGCCGTAATCGTGCTCGCGCGGACCGCCGGCGAGTGGGTTGGGGCTGAGGAAGGAGCGCTGGTCCTTTTCCAGCGCCACGTGGCCGAGCTTTTCCGACATGCCGTACCGCGTGACCATGGCGCGGGCGATATCGGTGACTTTGGCCAGGTCGTCGGCGGCCCCGGTCGACAGATGCCCGAACACGATCTGCTCGGCCGCCCTGCCGCCGAGCAGCACCGCCATCTTGTTCTCCAGTTCCTCGCGCGTCATCAGGAATCGGTCCTCGGTCGGCCGCTGGATCGTGTAGCCCAACGCGCCGACGCCGCGCGGGATGATCGACACCTTGTGCACGGGATCCACTCCGGGCAGCGCCATCGCTATCAAGGCATGGCCCATTTCGTGATAGGCGACGACCTCGCGTTCCCTCGGGTTCAACAGCCGGTTGCGCTTCTCGAGCCCGGCCACGATGCGCTCGACCGCATTGTTGAAATCGTCCATCGTCACGACATCGGCCCTCCGGCGCGTGGCGAGCAGGGTCGCCTCATTGACCAAATTGGCAAGGTCGGCGCCGGTAAAACCCGGCGTCAGCGCGGCAACCTTCTCGGCATCGACGTCCGCCGCCAGCTTAGCCTTCTTCATGTGGACCTGGAGTATCTGGACGCGACCTTGCTTGTCCGGGCGATCGACCAGCACCTGCCGATCGAAACGGCCGGCGCGAAGCAGTGCCGGGTCAAGGATTTCCGGGCGGTTCGTCGCGGCGAGCAGCACGACGCCGATTTTCGGATCGAAACCGTCGAGCTCGACCAGGAGCTGGTTGAGCGTCTGCTCCTTTTCGTCGTGTCCGCCCATCATCGGGCCCGCTCCGCGGGCGCGGCCGAGCGCGTCGAGCTCGTCGATGAAGATGATCGCCGGGGCTCTGGCGCGTGCCTGCTCGAACAGGTCGCGCACACGGGCGGCGCCGACGCCGACGAACATCTCGACGAATTCAGAGCCAGAGATCGAGAAGAACGGAACTTTTGCCTCGCCTGCAACGGCTTTCGCCAGCAGTGTCTTGCCGGTGCCGGGCGGTCCGACCAGCAGCACGCCCTTGGGCATGCGCCCGCCAAGACGGCCGTATTCCTGCGGACTTTTCAAAAAATCCACGATCTCCTGCAACTCGGCCTTGGCCTCATCGACACCCGCCACGTCCTCGAATTTGACGCCGGTATTGGCCTCGACATAGACCCTGGCCTTGCTCCTGCCGATTTGCATCAAACCGCCCATGCCACCACCCATTCGTCTCATCAGCAGCATCCACAAGCCAAAGAAGACGAGGATCGGGACGATCCAGGAGAGCAGGTCGCTCAGGAAGGTGCTTTCGATCTGGCCAGTGACGGTGACGCCGTGCTCCTGCAGCTGTCGCGCGAGGTTAGGCTCGACGCGCGTGGTAATGAATAGCGGCTTGCCGTCCTGCGGCTCCTTGAAGCGGCCCTGGATGAAGCGATCGGAAACCTGCACGTCGGCGATCCTGCCGTCGCGCAGCATGGTCTCAAACTGGCTGTAGGGAATCTGCGCGACGTGCTGCGTGGCGGTGTAGACATATTGAAAGATCATCAGCACCGCGAAGGCGGCGATCCAGTACCAGATATTGAACTGCGTCTTCCTGTTGCCCATGTCCATGGCGTCTCCTCCAGCGTCACGTCGATGCAGGTGGCCGAACCGCCACGGCACGCTGGGTGCCGTGGCCAGCCGGCGAAGCCGTTATGGCTCCCTCGCTCCAGCAATTGGATTTTGCCATTGGAGCCGCGACAATCGGCTTCGGAGCGTGCTTGGGAGAACGTCGGGGAGCGCAAAGTGTTGCAAGGAGTGCTGCGAGGGAGCCTTGGGATTCGCAGTCGGCCGCGACAGCTATCCCCAATCGGGACCTTCTTGAACGGAAATCGATTGCCGAAGGAGATGTTGCCGGACTGACGATGCCGGGCCTGCTGCAAGCCAGGCATCGCGCTTGGTGATCCGCCCTCAAGAGGCGGCTGCTTCGGGCACGCCCTCCAAGCAAAGCCATCCATGCTTTCTGCGAGGGCCAATGGAGCATTGTCGGGGGTGGGAATTCCGGGTCCTCCAGGCAGCCGACCGATACCGACAGCGCATCCTTCAGCCCTCAGCCCGCATGAAGACGACCGACCCGCATGTGGTGCAGAATGTCTGCTCCAGCCATTGTCCCGACGATCCGGTTCTGCGCCAGGATCGGGTCTCGCCTTTCTGGCCGACGAGGGCGGAATCGGCGTAGATGGCCCGGTACGAGAACGCCGTTCCGGTGCAGCGTTGGCACTCCAGGCAACTGCACGCATAGACGCGTCGCGGCTCTCCGGCGAGGATAAGTTCCACGCTCCGGCATGAGCAGGTCGCGGTTCGCTTGTTGCTGCTATGCATTCGCTGGCTCCCCGCTCTGGCGCGACGAACCATTTCGAAACAGGGGAGCCAGAGATGCAAAATCATCTTCCATGCGCCCGAGCGAAAGCGCCTGTCGAAAGATCATGTCCATGGCGCGCGGCATAGCCGCGTCGAGCCCTCGCTCCTCGCATGCCTCGAGCAGATGCTGGAAGGCGCTGTAGTGGGCGCCCAATGACGCCAGGGTCGCGTCGTCGCCGGCAAAACAGCGTGCATTCGTTCTATCCACCAGGTCGAACAGAGCGGCATCGACAACAGGCTTGAATCCGGAAAGATGGCTCCTGAACGTCGCCAGGTCGAGACCTTCGGCCTCGGCGACAGCCATACCCTGGAGTGCTCCGAAGAGCCCGCCCCACATCTGCGTGAGCAGAGCAGTATCAAGCGCAGATGCTTGACCCGGCAGCTCCCCGACAAAGCTCGTGGCGCCGCCAAGCGCGAACAGCATCGGCTTGTGCTTCTCATAAACATCACGCGAGCCCGAATAAAGCAGTGCGGTCTCGGGTTTGCCGACAAAATCCGGAGTGGCCATGATCGCCCCGTCCAGATAGCCGGCACCATGTGCCTCCACCCAGCGCGCTTCTTCCCGCGCCAGACGCGGCGATCCGGAGGTGAGTTGCACAACGGCTTTGCCGGCCAGTGCCGAAGCGATGCCAACCGGCTTCAGCAAAGCGTCGCTGGCGGCATAGTCGAGAACATTGATGATCACGACGTCGGCCGCTCGGATCCCATCCTCCACTGAAGGGGCTACCTTCGCGCCAAAGGCCGCCAATGGATCGCACTTTGCCGCGGTCCGATTCTAGAACCAAGTTGGATAGCCGCGATCGAGCAGCGTACGAGCAATGGACGAGCCCATTCGGCCCGCGCCGAGCACGCAGACATTCGATGTCATAATTACTTCTCCGATAGACTGATGGCCCTTTCGACGAGGGTCCGTTTTATTTTTTGGCGCGCTGGATCGGAAGATATAAATTCTTGCTGCGTTGAAGAACTCCAATACCTGTTAGCGCGAAACGCCGGCATGCTCCAACTTCCACATGTGGTAGAACGAGCTGTCTTTGTCGCTGAGCAATTCTCTAGGAGACCCCTGTTCAATAACTCGGCCCTGATGCAGAACAATAACGTGATCGGCAGACTGTATCGTGCTGAGGCGGTGTGCGATGACAACGATCGTCCTTTTGCCCCTTAGCTCGTTTATGCTAGTATCTATTGCTGTTTGCAAAGCAGCGTCTAAGGCGCTTGTCGCCTCATCCAGGATTAAGATTTCTGAGTTTTTTCTCAATGCTCGGGCAATAGCGATTCTCTGTCGCTGACCTACTGAAAAACGGTGACCTCGCCTACGGACCGGAGTATCGAGCCCATCCGGAAGGAGGGCAACAAACTCGTGAACCTGCGCAGCCCGCGCGGCATCTTGCACGCTGTCACGATCCCAATCTTCTGCTCCATAGCTTATCACATCTAAAATAGTGTCCCCAAGAAGTTCAGCGTCCTGCCCGGCAAATGCGATCCGTTCTCTCCAGTCTGTTAACCTAATGGAACGAACATCTACCTCATCGACCCACATCGTACCCCGGGTGGGGTCAAAAAAACGGCACAACAGAGCTGCCACAGTACTTTTTCCAGATCCAGAAGAGCCGACGAATGCAGTCAGACGGTTCTTCACTATTTCAAAACTTGCGTCACAAATAGCTGCCGTGTCGCTACCCACGTAGGTGAAGCTCACGTTCTCAAATCGAATGCTCCTGGCCAGCCCACTGAATGCCCGTGATCCGCTTGATTCCTCCGGCTTTTGAAGCACGTCTCTGATATGATCCAGCGTTGGCAAAGCTCGGGACAATTCGACTCGCACATGATACAGCATTCGAACGTGAGGCTGCAGTCGGTACAGAAGGACGAGAAAGGCGACTAGCGTACCCGCGGGGATACCCATGCTCCAGGAATAAGCTACGATAACCAAAAGGAGCGGCGCAAAAAGAACTTCCGTAATCGGGCCTATTATCGCGGCAGCTTTTTCCACGTCAACTGACGCTGCACGATCACGCGCTGCTATATTAGCTAATCTTCTAAACTCCCGCTTCTCTCGAGAAAATAGTTTAATTACCTTTAGAGCCTCCAACGATTCGATCAGCCTCGATGAGAGCTCTGCGCTGGTTTCTTTTGCGACAGCGGCTAGACGCCTCACTCTCCTAGTAAGAATGATAGTAACAACACCAATGAGCGTTAAACCGGCTAGGGAGACTGCAGTTAGTCGCGGAGACAGAAGAAATAGAATTACGCAAAATGCAGTAACGGAGAACAGGCTAACTAATCCTTTCGCTACTGCAACCACGAACTCACCTGCGAGCCACGTCTCTCCCTGGACGATATTGAACATTCGGCCAGAACTGCTACTGCTGACAAACTGAAAATCAGCGCGAAGGAAACTGTCAAATAGTGACGCACGCAGGTCTAAAACAATTTTTTTGCTGATAATTAGCGCAACAAAAGAATATAAGTATTGAATAGCAGCCTTGCTTGCGAACAGGAGCAATACACCAAATATAAATAATAGTAAAACAGTTGTCTGATTAGATTCCGGCCAGATATCTGTTGAGCGACCAAGTAAAGGGAATACTACAGCCACATCGGGCGATCGAAACAGGTAGGATATAAGGGGAACGAGTATCGCAACCCCGATGCCCTCAACTGCAGCAGAAGCTACGCCGAGCATGACCAGTGTTGGGAATGCCCACAGGTGTGGTCTCAGAAAGGATCTTAGGAAATATGCGTAGGCGCGGTTCACGATGTCGGTACCACGCCAGCAACGGCCAATCGTGCGGCTACCGCCCGGCGTCGGTCGTGCCTATCCGGAATACGCGGTTCAGTCTGCAATCCCTCCTCCGGCGATATTTCATGAAAATGGCGGATATGCTGTCTCTTGCTTTTGACGGGGTGATCTGAAGACGTCCAGCCGAACCAATCTTTCAGTCGGCGCGAGATCCCTCGCGCCAACGATCGCGCTATTCTCAAATTTAATGCGGATTGAGGATCGATCAATATCGTTCTCGCTAGAAGCGCCAGGCCTTGACGAAACTTCCCTTCACGCAGCGACCGCTCCGCTAGCCAGCTAGCGTTCTCGCCCGCCGCCCAGCGGAAGAGAAAGGCCGGGAGTTCGGGGTGCCGATTGCGTACTTCGCGCAGGACAATCTGCCGCGATTTAAACATTTTGAAGATATTGCTAGACATACTGCCATCCGAGAGGCGGTACCCCATGAGATAGGAATCGGCTATTCGTACCGTATATCGTTCCGAGATGGCGAGAAACGCCCTTGTGTCCTCTGCCCCTTGTGCTCCCCTGGCCCGAAGACTGGGATCAAATCCTCCTACCTCCAGCAGGCATTTCCGCCTTACCAATACCGCGCTGCCCCCGCCCATGAAATTGAACAAAACGAGCAATGGGTAAACGTACCCCTCATAGGGTGGGAAGTGTGGGCTTGTTATAATCGCTCCATCGGAATCGACCTCTCGGTACCTGCAGTAGACTATACCAATGTCGGCGCCCCCGCGCTGCATGACCTCCATCTGCTTAGAAATCTTTTCACGGTGCCAGAGGTCATCCGCGTCGAGGAAAGCAACGTAATCGCCTTGCGCAGACGCGATCCCCGCATTCCGGGCGACAGCGACGCCTCCATTCGCCTGGTGTATCAATCGCACTCGCTTGTCGCGAGCAGCACACTCACGCACGACGCTGGCGGTGGCGTCCGTCGATCCATCATCAACCACGATGATCTCAATTGAGGGCCATGTCTGCTCCGCTGCGCATCGAACAGCGTTTTCTACGAACCCACAGCCATTATGGACCGGTATCACCACGGATACTAGCGTAGCTGATTCATCACTCAGATTGGCCATGGATCAACCGCACCTGAATCTAGTGGTGGATAGTTTGCTGCCATCTTGGTGACATCAGCGTTCAGGAACTTCAAATCCAAAACCACACTACAATTCACTGGCTTCCCTGCCCTGGTATGGTTTTGAAGCTCTGACCTAGCAAATCAGTCGCCTGCGAGAGGCGCGGCACCTGACGCCACCTGCTCAGCACGTCAACGGGGTCCCCGGGGATAACCTAGTGATGATGTTATCAGATCGATGTAAGCAGCCGGCGCGTGCTGGCCAGCCCACGCAAGGGTCAGAATTGCGCTCCTGAATTTCCCGCTTCTGTTTAGATCCCGCACAGCTGCCTTGATCATTTGCCTACCGTACAATCTTTTCCAAAAGCCTATGCCGTCTCTATAAGCTGCTTTATAGGATCGGTCGCTGCCGGTGTGCATCTTTTGGCGCCTTAAAACCAACAATGCGCTCCGCAGCATCTTTTGGTAATTACCTGACATATTATAGTCGTGCTGGCGGTACTCGGCAACTATTTCGCTGTACACTTCGATCGGGTACTTTCGAGCAAGGCGCAGGTAAACGTCATAATCTTCGCAGGCTTCCAATTCCGGATCGAAACCTCCCTCCCGAACCAGGATAGAGCGATCGTAGAGTACTGTACCGTGCATTGCGATAAAATTGCCCCTAAGAAATTCTTTATAAGGATCGCCTTCGTGTGTGGGCGACCGTTCCCACAGGGCAACTCTATCCAGCGACACCCCACGGTGCCCGCCACATACAAATGCGTATCCAGCCCGCGTGATGAGTGCCGCCACGCCCAACTCGACTGCATTGGGCAACAGAATATCATCGGCGTCTAAAAACGTCACGTAGGCACCAGTCGACTTAAGCAACCCGGCGTTGCGCGCTGACGGCAATCCGGCGTTCCTCTGGTGAAGAACAATGGCATGTTCTAACTTGTTCGCCACCTCAAGCGAGTTGTCAGTCGACCCATCGTCAACCACCAGTATCTCGACTTTTCGATAGGTTTGCCGTCGAGCACTGTAAAAAGCATCTTGCAAAAAGGTGCCGTGGTTGAAGCATGTGATTACAATACTAACGAGTGGATCCCGCTCGCCCACGGTAAGCTTCCTCTCTATCTCTAGACGCACCTCGTATTCACGGCGCGCTTGAGCTCATCAGACTGCTGTACGCGCGGGCCAACCTTCTCGCGACTCGACTCATTACTGGGTGCCGATACCGCCAGAGTGCGCGCTGAAGTTTTCTCCACTCGTTTGATTGCTCCATCCCAACAGATATCATATGACCTTCCAACCAAACGAGAAACTGGTGCCGGTACTTATGAAACTCACCTTCTTGGTGTACGATTTGGCTGCTCGACGTAGACCTCTGTCTGTAATAGTCGCAACAGGCGCTGGAAACGTAAACAGGCGTCGAGGTGTATACCTTCGCCAGGAACACTTGGTCTGTGAATACCCGTTTGAATTCATCGTTCCAACCCCCAATTCGGTCGACAACATCCGATCTCACCAGCACAGAATTCATCGACGGCGACGCGCCTTCGCCCAAAGGGTACAACGCTGAGAGCAAAGCAGGAGGCCACGCCAAGCTGTTCTGAGGTGCGCCGACGAGCACAAACTCATCTTTGTCTTTGTCTTCAGCGCGACCCGTCCACCGATGCCAATATACCGTCGACCCAACCACCATACCGGCTTCTGCTATCATTTCAAAAATTGATAATTGTTGCTCCAGTCGATCTGGAAGCCAAACGTCATCGGCATCCAAGTATGCAATGTACTCGCCTGACGAATGTTCGCGCCCTAGATTGCGCGATGAACTCGCCCCCAGATTTCGATGCCCGAAATGCTCTAAGTATCGAATTTTACCCGGCGACTGCTCCGCGTAACGTTTGGCGACGTCTGTGCTCTCGTCTGTAGAACCGTCGTCAATAAGCGCTAACTCCCAATTTGTGTAAGTTTGATCCAACACGCTCTCGACTGCCTCCTGTAAGAAGGAGCCTGCGTCTAGAAACGGGGTTATGATCGAGATCAGGGGACGATGCGATTCCACCAAGTACTTCCGTTCCTGTTGGGCAAGTGGCGTTATGCGCGACATTTCTGAAGTGCCTCAATCCTGGAGAGGTCCAATACCCGGATGCGGGGTAGTATGCCGTTGGCAGTCCAGGAAAAGCTGGCTAAGCATTATAGCAAGTTGATGTGGTCTCCTCAACCAGGCGTGCAGTGGGTGCCAAGGATTGGAGGTGGAGCGAAGCGGAACCGAAGTGTTACCCCGCGATACCTCAGGTGACCGCTATCTGAACCCATGCCCCCGAAATAGGAGGCCGCCTGCGAGCAGGTTGGCCGGAATATCACTGGCGTCTTTGCGGATGCTTTCGGATTGCAACAAGCACCGCGCCGTCGTTCAAGCTACATTCAACAGACCCTACCGCGGCCAGCGCTTCAGTGGCATCCACCGAATCCCCACCCGGTCCAGGCCCTCTGATAACGAAATGTCCTTTCTCACATGTGAAGTCCCACTTGTGCAGCTGCTTGTAGGATTCCGTCTTGCCTTCGTTTTCAGCATGATAAAGCACGACGTAACCATCGGGCTTCGTGACGGAGAGCATCTGTTGTATTGCCTTGAGCGGACTAGCGGTGTGATCTATACAATTCTGTCCATGCACGATGTCGAAACTGTAATCGTCAAATTGGGTGCTAAGATTTTCGGCGTCACCAAAGACTGTTCGCACAAGAGGTTGGATCCCAAAGTCTCTCAGAACTTGATCGTATTCCGATGCCAGCAGGTCAGTTGCAGTAATCCTGATCTCTTTCGAAGCATGCACTTTGCCGAGCTTCGTCAACGGGCCAGCACCCACATCGAGTATGTGAACTAGGTTGGTCGTCAACCTGTCGACATATCGCCCAACGTGATCCTGAATTGGTAAATTGGGGTCAAGACGTTCCTTGTAGTCCTCTGGCCAGAATGATCCCTGAGTGGAGAACCAGTGTCTCCAAAACAGAACTTCGTCTCTGAGCTGTTGGGATCGGCTGTCTCCCTCCAGCCAGCGCAGGATATTTCGTCCGAGCCGCCGAGCCCTAGTCAACACCGATGTCGATCTTCTCGGAGACCGTTCTCTAGCCATGACGGGGACTCCTCGCGGTGAAGCGGGTTTACGGTCCGCTCTGGTCGCGTTTAGGCGTTGCTCGCCATCGCACGGCGTAAGCCCCTCCGGAAGTCAGGTCAAGTGCAACAAGCAGGTGGGACATTGCGTTCCGCCGACTTCGAGGTCCGGCTGCGGCCTCAGCCCTGCTTCCTCGTAGCTCCGCCCGATCAAGTCCATCGCCTCCTCGCGCAGGCCGGCCTCGACCGGAGCCGTCGGTTCCGGCCACGGTTCCGTCGACTCGCCGCTGCAGATCGCGATCCGGTAGGGTTCGCCGCTGCCCGAGTGCCATCAATTGGCTGACGTTGATCTGGTAACCATAGGCGCTCGCACGAAAGGCGTGTCGGTCCACTCCGTCCACGAGATCCTTTATCGAAAAGACGACATTGCGACCTCGGCAACGTCGTTCGAAATCTCGCTGCCCGCAATGGACTTGATGGCGTAGCAGACGACATTGTCTGCAGGCGCGTATGTCCGACACTTGGATTAACGGCCGCCAAACAAGACAAACTGTGCAGCCCTATAAGCTTCCGCTCGACGGCATCCGCTTTTCGATTTCCTTTAATATGTTGGTTGCACGTGCGATGCGGCTATGCTGGCCAGAAAGTCCGTCTTCGCCTGCAGCCCAATCTGATCCCGAAACACCTTGTTTTCGCGCAGGCGCTGAAGGGCTTTGATCCAGTCCGACCGGTTGTCTGGGGACACCAGAACGCTGTTAACTCTGTCCCTCAAGACAGGAGCTGCCAAATGAGGCGCAAGGAACCAGACAGCTGCGGTTTTGCTGCCGCGCTGCAGGCCATCGGCGGAAAGTGGAAAACCTCGCTGCTATGGGAACTGCACCTGCGGCCATACCGCTTTGCCGAACTGCGCCGCTTGCTGCCTGGCGTCAGCGAAAAGGTGCTCACGCAACAATTGCGGCAGATGGAAGCCGACGGGCTTATCAACCGGCGCGCCTATGACGAGGTGCCGCCTCGCGTGGAATACTCGATCACGCCGCTCGGCTTTAGCCTGAACGATGCGGTGACAGTCATGTCGGCGTGGGGCAAGCACCACGAGACATGGAAATCCCGGCGTAAAGCGGCCTGACGTCGGCAGACCTATGGCGGCTTGGGCCGACCGTCGCACGAATGCTAGTCAATGCGCGGTCGCTGCTTGCCACGGCGGGCCAGAAGATTGGCGACGACGAGCAGCACGATCGACAATGCCATCATCAGCGACGCGGCGGCGGTGATTGCCGGGCTCAGCTTCTCGCGCAGGCCGATGAACATTTCGAGCGGCATGGTGCGCTGATTGGCGCTGGCCAGGAACTGCACCACGACGACCTCGTCGAACGAGGTGACGAAGGCGAAGGCGGCCCCTGACAGCACGCCGGGCAGGATCAGCGGCAGCATCACCCTGAAGAACGATGTGATGGGTCTTGCGCCGGAGATGGCGGCGGCGCGCATCAGATTGCGGTCGAAGCCGGAGAGGCTCGCCCCCACCGTGACGACGACGAACGGACTGGCGAGCGCGGTATGCGCCAGGATGATCCCGGCATAGGTGCTGGCGAGGCCGACGCGCGCGTAGAACAGATACGAGCCGACGGCGGTGATCACCACCGGCACGATCAGCGGCGACAACAGCAGCGGCATGACGATGCGGCGGCCGGGAAATTTTTCGTCGGAAAGTGCGATCGCCGTCAACGTGCCTAATATCGTTGCGATCAGCGTCGTCCCGAACGCAACGATCAGGCTGTTGCCGATGGCTGCCTGCCAGCGCTGGGTTCCGAGCACGACCTCGTACCAGCGCGTCGAAATTCCCTCCAGCGGAAAGATGAAGAAGGCGCCGCTGTTGAACGACAAGGGAACGGGAACGAGGATCGGCACGAGGAGGAACAGGATCACCATGCCGCACCACAGCCAGAGCAGGGTGATGCGGATTCTTTCGCCTGTCGTTGGATAGGGAGACAGCAACATGGCTACACCAGCTTGAGACGGTCGAGGCCGAGGATGCGGGCGAAGATGCCGAACAGCGCCAGGGTGAAGACGAGCAGGATGAAGCTGAGCGCCGCCGCCATCTCCCAATTCAGTTCGACATTGACATAGCTGGCGATGAAATTGCTGATCAGCTGGTCGCTGGCGCCGCCGATCAGCGCCGGCGTTATGAAGTAGCCGAGGCAGAGGATGAAGGTGAGCAGGCAGCCGGCCATGACGCCCGGAAAGACCTGTGGAAGGTAGACGCGGCGGAACGCGGTGAAAGGTTTTGCGCCGAGCGAATAGGCAGCCTTCATCTGCGAGGGCTGGATGGTGCGCATGACGCTGTAGATCGGCAGCAGGGTGAACGGTAGCTGGATGTGGGTCATGGCGGTGATCAGGCCGATGCGGCTGTACATCAAATCGAGCCGGTCGTCGGCGACGCCGAGCCACAACAGCAGGTCGTTGACCAGGCCGAATTTCTGCAGGAGCACCGTCCAGGCCGCGGTTCGCACCAGGATCGACGTCCAGAACGGCAGCAGCACCGCAACGATGAGGATTGCGGCGAGGCCCTTGGGCACGGAGGCGATGAGATAGGCGAGGGGGAAGCCCAGGACCAGCGTGGCCAGCGTCACCGCTGCGGCGACCAAAAATGTGCGCATGAACACCTGCACGAAGATCGCCTGTTCGGGTGGCACTCTTTCGATGCCGCCATCGGCATTCCAGCGCAGGTCAAGCGCGCTCAGCAGATAGAACGACGTCACGCTATGGGTGCCGCTCTCGATGACCGGCCATGTGCCCGGCGCCGACCAGAACGGCACCGCTTTCATCACCTCCAGCGGCGGCCTGTCGGCAGCCTCGAGTTGGCGCACCGTCTTGAGCACCTGGCTGCGCGCACCGGGCAGGCGGGCGTTGAGGCTCTTGGCGAGTTCGTAGGCGGTGCCCTTGGCCTGATTGCTGCGGAGATCGGCGGCAAGGGCCAGGAACGCAGCATCGTCGGGCAGTCCGGTGCCGTTCCAGCCGCGCAATGCCTGGCTGGTCTGCGGCAAGGCGTCGGCAATCGTCGGATCATAAACGGCGCGCGACAGCAACAGGACAATCGGGATGCCGAAGCTCAATGCCAGCAGCACCAGCAAAGGTGCCGCCAGCGTCAGCGATCGCAGGCGGTCGCCGAGATCGGCGCGGCGAAGCGCCGCCGCGACCGACTTTGCTGTGCCGGATTCGGCGGCCGACCAGTCGCGGCTTGCCCGCCGCCGGTCCAGTTTCGTGGGCTCGAGCGCCGACATTTTCCCTACTGCGCGAGCCAGGCGTTGAAGCGCTTGACCAGATCCTCGCCATAGTCGCCCCAGAATTCGGTATCGGCGACCAGGTAAGCGGTCATGTGGTCGGGTGCGTTCGGCAATTTCGGCAGGGCGTCCGGCGCGACGAAGGACGCCGCATCGATGCGCACCGGCCCGTAGGTGATGTAGCTGGCGAGCTTGGCGTTGATTTCCGGCTGGCTGATATAGGCAAGGTATTTGTAGGCCAGATCCGGGTTCTTGGCGCCCTTCGGAATGGCGATCATGTCATATTCGAGGATCTGGTTGTTCCAGACGATCTTGAACGGCGCCCCGTCCTTGTCGATGGCGTTCTGGATACGGCCGTTCCAGGCGGTGGTCATCACCACTTCCTTGGATGCGAGGAGCTGCGGCGGCTGTGCGCCGGCATCCCACCAGACGATGTCCTGCTTGATGGTGTCGAGCTTCTTGAAAGCGCGGTCGACGCCTTCGGGGGTTGCCAGCACCTCGTAGACATCGGCCGCCGCGACCCCGTCGGCCATCAATGCCCATTCGAGGTTCTGTGCCGGAAACTTGCGCATCGCGCGCTTGCCCGGAAACTTCGTCGTGTCGAAGATGTCGAGGACCGAGGTTGGCGCCTCCTTCAGCACGTTGGGGTCATAGGCAAGGACATCGCCATAGGCGTCGAGACCGACGCCGCAGTCGAGCGCCGAGCCTTCGATGAACTTTTCACGCGGGGCGATCCTGGAATAGTCGAGCCGCTCGAGAATGCCGGCATCGCAACCCTGCAGCACGGTCGCCGTCTCGACAGTCACCAGATCGATCGGCACGTTGCCGGTATCGACCATCGCTTTGACCTTGCCGAGATCGCCAAGATATTCCTGCTCGACGATCTTGATCCCGGTTTCCTTGCTGAACGGCTCGAACCATGCCTTACGCTGGGCATCCTGCCAGGCGCCGCCGCTGGCCATGATCGAAAGTTCGTCGGCGAAGGCGGCATTTCCCATGGTGATGAATGCTGTGGCTGCCGCGAAGGCGAACAGCCGGGCTTTTGTGATCTTCATTTTTCTTATTCCCCTGTTTTCGAGATGGAACCGCCCGTTCCGGCATCGGCCGGAAAGGCACGGCAGTCGGTGGGCGCGCAGGAAACCGTGACCGGCTCCCCGTTGCCCATGGTCGCTTCGGGGCCGACCTTGACGGTCAGCACCTGGCCGCTTTCCAGCCTGGCCAGAAGACGCTGGTGGTCGCCGAGATAGATGCGGCCTTCGACCGTGGCGGCTAACGCATTTGCACCGTTCGAAGCGGGCGCGAGCTTCAACCGTTCCGGGCGGATGGCGACATGGCAGGCCGTGCCTTCGGCGACGCCGATGGCCAGCGCGGCGACCGAACCGCCGCCGTGCAGCGCGACGCGGCACTCCTTGCCGGAGACGCGCTCGACCTTGCCTTCCAGCGTGTTGTTCTCGCCGATGAAGCTGGCGACGAACGAGCTCTCCGGCATGTTGTAGAGATCGTCAGGCGAACCGAGCTGGGCAATCCCGCCATTGTTGAACACGGCAACGCGGTCCGACATGGTCAGCGCCTCGCTCTGGTCGTGCGTCACATAGACGATGGTGACGCCGAGCATGGTGTGCAGCTGCTTGATCTCGATCTGCATGTGCTCGCGCAGCTTCTTGTCGAGCGCGCCGAGCGGCTCGTCCATCAGCACCAGGCTTGGCTCGAACACCAGCGCGCGGGCGAGCGCGACGCGCTGCTGCTGGCCGCCGGAAAGCTGCGCCGGCCGCCGGTCGCCGAACTGCCGCAGCCGCACCATGTCGAGCGCGCGGCCGACGCGGGAGGCCACGTCCGCCTTGGTGGTCTTGCGGACCGAGAGCGGGAAGGCGACGTTCTCCTCGACGCTCATGTGCGGAAACAGCGCGTAGTTCTGGAATACCATGCCGATGTTGCGTTCGTAGGGCGGCAACCTGTCGACCGACCGGCCTTCAAGCGTGATGACGCCGCTGGTCGGCCGTTCGAAGCCGGCAAGCATGTTGAGCGTCGTCGTCTTGCCCGAACCTGAGGGGCCGAGAAGAGTGAGGAACTCGCCGCGCGCCACGCTGAGGTTCAGCCGTGTCACTGCGAACGTGCGGCCGTCATAGGATTTCTCGACGTCGACGAACTCGACAAATCCTTGGCCGTCATGGGGGCGGCCGCCGGCATTGGGGCCGCCCGCATTGGCCCCCGGTTCCGGACCGGCGCTGCCGCGTGACAGGCCTGTCGCTTCGGCGATCACGGACGGAATTCCGTTGGGCGCCGGCAATGGCCGCTTGTCGAAACGAGGTGGTGCTTGCCGTCCATGTGCCAGTCTCGCTTGACGCTGGCCGCGCAAGGCGGCAAACCAAACTTGTATGCTCACACAATCAATCGCTAAAGAAGCATAGATGCAGACAAGTTTGCCCGTCAAGCGGCTTTCTTCGAAGTTGTGTGAGATTTTCAGCCAGAATTTTGGAATCTGGCACCGGACAAGCGCTATTGTCCGGAGCATTGTCTTATGCTAGATGCGCCGGTAGCCAGAGTGTCAACACACCGAAACCGCTAATCCGCATGCTTCAGGACCTGCAACTCGCCTCGGAGGAAGGCCCGGTCTACCGGCGCCTTGCCGACGCTATTGCCGAACGGATTACAGCCGGCACGCTTGCCGTTGGAGACAGGCTGCCGCCGCAGCGCGAGATTGCCCGCGCACTGGGCATCAACGTCACCACGGTGACGCGGGCGCTGTCGACGCTGCAGCAGCGCGGCCTGCTCGAAGCGCGGCCTGGACGCGGCACGACGGTGGCTGCCCGCAACGGCGGCGAAGGACCCGGTTTCGTGTCGGCACCAAGCGACGACAGCGGCGTCATCGACCTTTCCGTCAACCGGCCGGCAACCTCGGCCTATCTCGATGCCCTGGCCCTGCTGCTGCCGCGCTTGGCCAAGGACCGGCACTACGCCACGCTCCAGGACTATCACCCGCCCGAGGGGCCGCTGTGGGCGAGGGCGGCGATTGCCGAGTGGATGCAGCCGGTCGCCGGCGCCGGCGATCCCGGCCGGGTGGTGCTGGCGGCGGGTGCCCAGCATGGGCTGGATTGCGTGCTTGGCGCAGTGACCAGGCAGGGCGAGGTCGTGCTCGCCGACGAAGTGACCTATCAGGGCATCAATGCACTGTGCCGGGTGCATGGGCTCGACCTCAGAGGCATCGCCATGGACCGTGGCGGCATGCGGGCCGACGCGTTCGAGGCGGCCTGCGCGCAGCTGCGCCCGCGCGCGGTCTTCCTGGTGCCGACCCTGCACAACCCGACCACCATCACGCTGGGCGAGGAGCGCCGGCACGAGCTGGTGACTGTCGCCCGTCGCCATAACGTCCTCATCATCGAGGATGACGTCTACCGGCCGCTGGCGGACAATCCGCCGCCGTCGCTTGCCAGCCTCGAGCCCGAATTGACGGTTCACATCGGCGCCTTGTCGAAATGCCTTGCCCCGGGACTGCGCCTCGGTTTTGTGATCGCGCCACGCGCCATAGCCGGGCAGGTCGCCGCGGCTTTGCGCATAAACTGCTGGAGCATCAGCCCTCTGACCGCGCTGATCGGCGCACGGCTGATAGAAGAGGGCTCGGCTGCGCGTATCATCGAAGCCCAGAAGCAGGAGCTTCGCCAGCGCCAGGCCATCCTCACCGAAATCCTCGGCCGCTACGATGTCCAGAGCCACGCCACTTCGACCCATGCCTGGCTGCGCCTGCCGGAGCCGTGGCGGGGCGCGGGTTTCGCTCGCACCTGCCTGGAACGTGGCGTTGCCGTTCTTCCCGGCGATGCCTTCGCGGTCGGGCGCGAGCCGGTACAGCACGGGGTGCGCATCAATGTCGGCGCCGCGCGCTCGCTCGACGATCTGCGCACGGCACTGAACACCATGGCCGAACTGCTCGCGGCCGGGCATTTGCAACTGCCTGGCTTCGTCTAGACCATGATCCCGAAAAGTGGGGGCCGGTTTTCGGAAAAGATCATGGTCAAACAAGAAGATACGGTCGTGGCAGCAGCGGAAACCGTTGAAATCGCCATTGTCGGCGCTGGCGTTATCGGGCTGGCGACGGCGCTCCGCCTTGCCGCCGAGGGCCGCGAAGTCTTGCTTGTCGACCCCAATGAGCCGGGCTCCGGCGCTTCGTTCGGCAATGCCGGAACGATCGCCGAATATGCCTGTATGCCGGTCGGCAATCCGGCCGTTCTGCGCGCGCTGCCAAAACTGCTGCTCGATCCAGACAGCCCTTTTTCGCTGCGCTGGCCGGCTCTGTTCCAGTTGGCGCCGTGGCTGGTCAGTTTTGTCAGAGAGTCGCTTCCGGCGGCCACTCGTGCCAATGCGCTGGCGCTCGCCGGGCTTCTGGCTGAGGCCCTGCCGGCCTGGGAGGAGATGGCGAAAGAGGCCGATATGGCCGACCTGCTGCGCCGCAACGGCTGCCTCTACCTGTATCGTCGCGAGAGCGGTTTCGCCAGGGCGGCCGGTGGCAGGGCGCTGCGCGCCGGATTTGGCGTGCATCAGGAGGTTCTGACGCCGGCAGAGGTGGCCGCGCTGGAGCCGAGCCTGCCCACGACCGAGGCCCGCGGACTGTACTTCCCGGATTCGATGAATGTCACCGATCCAAAGACGCTGATGCGGCGGCTGCTCGATGCCGCAACCGCCCGCGGCGTGTCGGTGGCACAGGCTGCTATATCAGGGCTGCAGGTCGAGGCGGACGGTGTCAGGCTCAGCGGTTGCGGCCTTCGCGTCAAGGCGAATACGGTGGTGATCGCCGCGGGTGCGCAATCGCGGGCGCTGGCCATGCAGGCAGGCGACGGCATCCCGCTCGAGACCGAACGCGGCTATCATCTCGAATTCCCGACCGAAGCGCCTTTGCTCAATCGTCCGGTCTGTCCTGTCGATCTCGGCTTCTACATGACGCCGATGACCGGCCGGCTGCGTGTCGCCGGAACCGTCGAGCTCGGCGGGCTTGCAGCGCCGGCAAATCCGCGCCGGCTGGCGCTACTGGATCGCGGTGCCAGGCAGTTCTTCCCCTCACTCGGCCGGCCCTCATCCGAATGGCTCGGGTTCCGGCCGTCGCTGCCCGATTCCCGGCCCGTCATCGGTCGGTCACGTGGCAGCCCCAGGGTGATCCATGCCTTCGGTCATGGTCATCTCGGCCTCACTCTGGCGCCGATCACCGCCCGCCTGGTCGCCGACCTGATTGCCGGACGCGGCGACCCTGACTGCCTCGCGCCCTTTGCGGCGGACCGCTTCGGTGCATGAAGGTAGGTCGGCGCCGCCGCGGTAGCGGAGCGTGCAAGCTTGGGCAGGCGTTCGGCAATCCAAGCAAAAACCCGCCCCGGTCTCCGGAGCGGGTCTGTTGCCTGAGGCGGAACTCAACACATGTCCGCAGCCGCAAGGTCACCTCGCGATGCTGAAGATCTGGTTAACCGGCCATATTTGATTCAAATCCAGCTGTGGATGTTCGCCTTTGGGTAAATCGAAATGGGCCATCCTTGTCCAGCGGCGGGCAAAAGGAGAATCAATGACCAGTGACTTTGCCGCAGCCCACCTCCATCTTGAACGAGCCTGTCACTATTTGCGCGGCGATGACGAGACGAGCAGCGCGGCGCGCGCCGCCCTGGACATCCTGATCGATGCAATTGTCGCAGCCCAGTACAAGCGTCCGCCCGCTGACGTGGTGGAATTTCCCAGAACGGCAAAGCAGCGTTAGTCGGCGAAGCGCGGCGCATCCGCAGGATTAATGCGCCGCTTCAAGTTCTTGTTTCTTGACATGTCGTCGTCTTGATACTGCTGCGCGCCCTCGGGTCAGGCCCGAGGGCATGCCTTGGGCGACATGCAGTCGCGGGCGAAACAAATGGAGCGGGATGGCCAGTTCAAATTAAACGCATCCCGCTTCGGGTCCGCCGTACCCTCTCCCAATGGCTGATGCTCGGCAGCAGGAGCTACCGACGACGGCGGATTGACTCTTATCTGCGCTCGTGCTGATGTTGCAGTGCAACATAGAACGGTTCCGAAGGCGCCAGGTCGTCCCCAGTTGGGCGCCAAAAGAACCTGCAGGGGAACTTGAGGGGGCTTAACTGGTGTTTATTGGGCAGCAGCAGTATTCAAGCGCGACACCGATATGGAACGTTGGTCGCAGCAAGATCACGAAAGTCAGAGGACGGGACGATACATTTGACGGGTTGACCGCATTTGCCCCGTTCTGGGCAATGGCGGCAATCTTCAGTATCGCCGGTGATATCTACTCCATGCTTGGCTACAAGGGGCCGCTGTTTGCCGCTCTGAGCTGGTCGGTCGTCCTGTTCAGCCTGCTACTCCTGCTGTACCCGCGGCGAACCGAGTTCTTGATCGGGCTCGTGATGGTATCGCTTGTGCTGTACGCGCTGCGCATGCCGGTCGCTTCGAACAACAAGACGATCACGGCGGTGATGAACGGGGCTATCCTGCTCAGTGCGGCAGTGCTCTATCTGCGGGCCGCCGGCCGCGGCGCCGCGCTGGCCCGGATGGAGCTTTATCAACAGATCCGGATCGTCGCCCGGGCGCTGCTCGCCATCATGTATTTCTACGGCATCTTCCACAAGATCAACACCGATTTCCTCGATCCTTCCGTGAGTTGCGCGGTGGGCCTCTACGCTCCGCTGGCTCGTCCGTTCGGCCTCGAGGACAATCTGTTTGGCCGGTATCTTGCGATCTTCGCCACCTTCGTCATTGAGGCGATTGCAATCGTGTCCCTCTACTGGAAGCGCTATTTCGCCGTGGGGTTCATCCTCGCACTCGTCTTCCATTACGTGATCCCGATCTCGGCTTATTCCTGGTACATGGACTTTTCCAGCCTGGTGTTCGCGCTGTATGTGCTGAGCATCCCCACGCCCGCCAGCGAGGCGCTTTATCGCACCTCGCTGGAGTTTACCAATCCGCTGCGCGAGACGTTCGGCCGGATCGGGATCTTGCTGCCGGGCGCGGCCGTGATGCTGGTCGCGGTCACTCTCGTCATTGCGCTCACCTATGCTTTTCCCGGGCGCTCCTTCGACATGATGGTCCACTCCGTCTGGATCCTCATTTGGGCGGTAGTGGGCGGCGCGGCGATGGTCGTGCTGTCCTATGTGGCCCTGCAGAACCTGCCTTGCCGGACCGTCTCCTCGCCGCGCCAGCCGCTCTGGGTCTATTTGGTGCCGGGCTTGTTCTTCCTCTCCTGCCTGTCACCCTATGTCGGGCTCAAGACGGAGAGTTCCATCAACATGTTCAGCAATCTGCACACCGAAGCCGGCCAGACCAACCATCTGCTCTTTCCGAAGCCACCATACATGTTCAACTATCAGAACGAGGTGGTGAAGATCGTTGATTCCTCGGAGCCCCATCTCGTCCGGCAGTCGCGGGCGGGCAATTACCACGTCCTCCTCGATTTGAAGAAGCAACTGCGCCGGAAGCCCGAGGCTTGGGTGACGTACGTGAAGGATGGCGAGACGATTACCCGCGCCAACGCGTCGACCTTCGCAGGCGAAATGCCCAGCCTCCTCGAACGCAAGTTGCTTGTGTTCAAGCTGGTGGATTTCTCGCGGCCGAAGTCCTGCACCCACTGAACGCCGCTCTCACGGAAATTGGCAGATGTCGCCGGACAGTCGACTTAAGCCATCCATTTCGCCGGGAACTGCCCAATCGCGTCGCGATTGTTAAGAGTCACGAGTCGCTTTAGGTTCATGGTCGCTATCGCAAAAACCGCTGCGCACCTTCGGGTCAGGGCCCGAGGGCATGCTTTTGTGACATGCTTTAGCGCTGTTCGAGGTCTGCAGGGATCAGCGAGCGGCCGCGAAGCCTCAGGGTGGCCCGGCGTCCGAGCTTGAGTGCCGGATAGATCAGCCGCGCGGCCGTCCTGTTTGAGAGAATCCTGCGGTTGAGCCAGCCGAAAAACGTCGAAGAGGAACTGAGGATCGCCAGGAGATTGATGGCTTCCTCGCCGTGGTAGACGCGATCCTCGAAAACGAAGAGCATGCCCTCGTTCAGGTCGAAGCCCTGGCGCTGAAACCCGACAACGCGCGGGTCGCCGGAGCGCGCGTCGAGCAACTCGACAGGACCGACCGCGTCGCGCAGCCGGGCAAAGCGGACATAGCTCTGGCAGAAGATGCAGTCGCCGTCATAGACGATAAGCGCCGTCTTGCCGGGGGGCTTCATTGCAGCGTCGGATCCTGACTGTGCCCGATCGGTGCTTCTACGGAGCTATCGATCGCGCAATTGCCGTAGAACGCGCAGCCGGAGACGACGGGCAGATTGCTGAAGGCGTCGAGGATGGCGACGAGCACCAGCCCGACAATGCCGAGCAACAACATTTTCTTGTAGGCGGACAAGTCGCGAAGCATCTTGGTCCTTTGCTGCTTGATGCGGACCTGGTCGATCCGAGGTCAAAGCGCGATCGATTTCAACAGCCGGCTGGCTGCAAGAACGGCAGCCCGTGCCGGCAAAGGTTTCCTATCGCTTGAACTGCCATAGTCGGCACCAGCCCGTTATTGTGCAACGCAACAATGGGTGAAGATCCGCGGAAAATCAAGCGGAATGCTGAATTTCGCCGACTTTTGCGACATTGCGTCGGCGGCAACCGGCAATGCGGACCTCCGAGCCAATTCGCACTTGCCACACAGTATGATGCAATGCACAATCGCCATCGAAACCGAAGGACCGGGCCGGCAGATAAGCCGTATCCAGGAAACGCTGAAGTTGAACCTGCCCATACGTGAGACCTGGCTGGACACTGCCAAGGGCTTGGGAATCACCCTCGTCGTCATGGCCCACGTCCTCGACCACAGCACCTGGCGATGGGCGCACCCGATTTACTTTACGGCATCGCTGTTCTTCATGCCGTTCTTCTTCATCATTTCAGGCTACCTTTTTGCCGTGACGGAGAGGAAGGCGCTTTTCCGGAAGCGCGTCCAGGGCCTGCTCATTCCCTATGTGATGTTTCTCGGCGCCATCATGGCGAGCGTGCTCGTTGTGGACTTTTTGCGCGGCGACACCCCGGCGCCCTGGCAGATCAGGGAACTCATCACCGACGCGCTGCTGGGCGGACGGCACCTGACGCGCGAACTCGGCGTGTTCTGGTTCGTCACCTGCCTCGTCGCCACGCAACTCGTCTACAACGAGGTCGCGATCAGGACCAGCGGACCGACCGATCCCGGAATGCTGATCTTCGTCGGCGCATCCGTCGGCCTCGCCTATTCAATCCAGGCCTACTGGCAGGAGGTGCGCGCGCCGCTGGCTCTGACGAACGTGCCGCTCGCCATCGGCGCATTCTGGTTCGGACATTTCCTGCGCGAACGCGGCATGAGCGCGCTGTGGTCGGCGGTGTTTGTCGTGGCGGTTGCCGGGGTCGCGCTCGCGGCGGCGCGGACGGGTTCCGACTTTACCTTCAGCATGAAGAACGCCATCTTCGGCCCGCCGCTTCTCGGCCTGCTCGTTGCATTGGCGATCTCGACCTTTATCCTCGGCCTCGTCCGCTTCATGGCGATGCCGAGCTTGCGCATCGCTCCGTTGGCGGAAATCGGCGCAGCCTCCCTGGTGATCATGTTCGTCCATCAGTTCGTTCATTTCACGCTGCGGGACTTCGGAATGTCTTCCGAGTTGGTGCTGATCGCCCTGTCGCTCGGACTTCCCTATCTGCTCTATCGCGGACTGAGATCGTCCCGGATACTGTCGCCCTGGTTCATCGGAAGCGGAGACCTGGCGCTCAGCATCCAACTGATGAGGCGGAGCCTCGCCTTCCGGGCAGGCTGAGCAAGAACGCGGATCGTCTGCCTTGCCGGCCCGGGGCGTGCGCGTGTCAGCGTCCGAGTACGATCCGCGGACAGACCTTCCTGGCCCCCTGTTCCCGCGAGAGCGGCGGGCGTATTCTCGCGGTCCGACGGGTCGAAATCATCAGGGGAGGAGATTGCGATGGCTGAGGCAACGCGCCACGACGCCTGGCAGGCCGGGGATAGCTACGACCTCTATATGGGGCGATGGAGCCGTCAGATCGCTCCACCGTTCCTGGATTGGCTCGATCCGGCGGAGGGTCTGGACTGGCTGGAGGTGGGTTGCGGAACCGGGGCGCTGTCGGCAGCCATCCTGGCCCGTTGCAATCCCAGGAGTTTGGTGTCCATAGACCCGTCGGAGGGGTTTCTCGCCAAGGCGCGGGCAAACGTGCCGGACAAGCGTGTCGCGTTTCTCGCAGGCGATGCGCAGGCCCTGGCAGTCGAATCGGGCAGCAAGGACATGGTCGTGTCGGCGCTTGTTCTCAACTTCGTCCCCGACAGGCAAAAGGCGCTCGCCGAGATGCGGCGAGTGGCGCGCCCTGGAGCGACGATCGGCTTCTATGTGTGGGATTATCCGGGCGGCGGGGTGGAATTCATGAGGGCCTTCTGGACCGCTGCAACGGCGCTTGACCCCGGTGCCATCGACCTTACCGAGGACAGGCGTTTTCCATTTTGCACACAAGATGGATTGACCGATCTCGCGGAGAAGGCAGGCCTGGGCTCCATCGACTCCACCCGGATTGAAATGCCGGCCGTGTTCAAGGACTTTGAGGACTACTGGCGCCCCTTCACCCTGGGTGCGGGACCGGCGCCCGGCTACTGCATGAGTCTCGACCCCGCAGCTCGCCAGAGATTGATGGAGAGGCTCCGCGACAGTCTGCCACGCGGCGAGGGCGGGTCCATTCCCCTGAAAACCAGAGCCTGGGCAGTCAAGGCGAAGGTGCGCTGATGACCGGCAGCCCATGTCGCACCAAACCGGCAGGCGGCCAATCATAGACTGCCGGCGCAAAGTTCGGGTTGACCGGCCTTGTGCGCGAAGCGACTATTCGTCTGGACAGCCGAGATGCAGATTGCGCGAGGAGATTACGATGGACGAGCCCGATCGCTGGCGTCACATGTCGAGCGCGCCAAGGGATGGCAGCCGAATCCTGGTCACGGTTCGGCCGTCCGAACAGGGACCGGCGGAAGTCGACCTGGCTTACTGGTCTCGAGCCGACCAGTTCGGCAGTGAGGGGTGGCGTGCTTCCGACTCGTCGCCCGGACGCGTGGTTGAATACGCCGAACCCGAGCTGAAGTGCTGGATGCCGCTGCCAACCGCCAATCTGAGCAAGGGTTCAATGCCGAGCCCTTGGGACGAAGAAGATGTCCCGCTGCTGGATGGATCGGGGATATGAGGCTGAGCGCGATCGTCACAGCTGCCAATCTCCCCCCCAAGTGGGGGAGATGTCCGGCAGGACAGAGGGGGGCGCCGTAGAGTGCCAACCTCAATTTCCGATTGCCGGTTACATTGTCGACTTCGCTTGCCCGGATAAGAAGCTCGTCGTCGAAGTCGATGGTTCGCAGCATGCCGACGCCAATGCAGGCGACGAGGCAAGGACAAAGCGTCTTGAGCAAGACGGCTGGACTGTGCGCTTCTGGAACGACGACGTCATTCGCGACATCGACAATGTCTGCCAGCATATTGTGATCGAGGCAGGGCTCGCCGGTACGACTTGATACGCCGGCGGGACAGCGCCCCCCTCTGTCCTGCCCTCTTTGCCACCACTTGGCATCTCCCCCACGAGAGGGGAGATTGGCAGCTCCGCTGTCGGCTCCCTTCTCTCAGACCCTCAGAACAGGAACGCGGCCGTGGCCGGGTTCGCGCCCGTACGGCCGTCTGATGAATCCATGCTTCGGATGATCTCGAGGTCCTTTGAATCCAGCTCGAAATCGAAGACGTCGAAATTGGCGGCAATCCGGTCCTGGTGGATCGACTTTGGAATGACGATCAGCCCTTCCTGAAGATGCCAGCGGATGATCACCTGCGCCACGGACTTGCGGTGTTTTCCGGCGATCTTTTCGAGGGTCGGGTCGCTCAACAGCCGGCCGCTGCCCAGCGGGCTCCAGCTTTCGATGCGGATGTTGTGCGTGCTGTGAAATTCTCTGGTCTGGCGCTGTTGAAACCGGGGATGGAGTTCGATCTGGTTGACTGAGGGTGTGACACCAGTCTCGCCGATGATCCGCTCCAGATGGTCCTGGTTGAAATTCGAAACACCAATCGACTTGATCCGGCCGGATTGCCTGAGTTCGATCAGCGTCTTCCACGCCTCGACATATTTGCCCTGGCTGGGCACCGGCCAGTGGATCAGGAACAGGTCGATCTGCTCGATGCCGAGCTTGTTCATCGTCTCGTCGAAAGCCCGCAGGGCGGCGTCACGCTGATGCGCGCCGTTGCGCAGTTTCGAGGTGATGAACAGTTCGCTTCTCGGCACGCCAGCCGTGCGGATCGCCTGCCCGACGCCTTCCTCGTTCTGGTAGCCTTCGGCGGTGTCGATCAGTCTGTAGCCGGCCTCGATTCCCCAACTCACGACTTGGGCCGTAATGGCTGGATCGACCTGCCAAACGCCAAGGCCGATCTGGGGAATGGCTGAGCCATCGTTCAATGTGATCTGCTCAGCTTTAGTCAGGGTAATTTGTTCAGGCATGCTCAGGTCCTTCTGCATCGCTCCGCCCAGCGCAGTGCTTATCTAGGCGCGGCGTCCGCCAATGCGAGTCGACAGGTGGAGAAAGTAGAAGTGCGCCGTGAAGCCGGGATGAGATCCGGTTCGAACCGCCCAGCGTTTCCAAACATGGTTCCAGAGATCAATAAATTGGACCGGGGGATGGCACGCCAATCCGGATCGATCTCGAAAAATCTGGCGAAAGGCCCGACTCCCGCGCACGGCCGTCAATGTGGGCCGCCTCCCTCAAAACCGACATCGGCAAGCTGACATCGAGCGCACCCCGTGCATACGCATATTCGGGAAGAAAGCCGTTAACGATGAGGCGCCAGTCAAGAGGCACCACGTCACCGACGGCTCGCATCATCTTGACGATCGTGGTCGTGCAGTTCGTCGTGATGGAATTATAGAATTCTGGAGTCGTGGAAAGTGCATTTGCGTCCAAGACGTATTCCAGCAAGAGCGCCCGGGCCGCTTCCGGTGACACTTTTAGCCGATAGATTTGGACATCCTCTCCGCGAACGTTTGACCTGACGCCGACGACGTCTCGCTCATCAGCCGCAATAATGACCAGGGGATTGCTCTTGAACAGGTCTGCCATGGGTGAAAACTTGCCGCCTCCATGGCGCCGCACCTCAATCGACCAGGCAAGATAGTCGCCTCCTGCAAAGCCGAAGCTTATGATGACATGGGCGATTTTGGTCCCGGACCAATAAGACATGAAGAGATCCACCGTCTGGACGCTGGAGAGGTCGTAGGTCCGCGTTGTCCAGCGTTCGGTGAAATCAGTAGCGCTACGCCACTCGAAGTCGCGCACATCAGTCAGCGTCAACAGGTTTCCGTCGCGTGTGCCGGTTACCTGACGGGCGACGTCGGGCGCCCAGTCCGCGTGATCGAAAGGCCTGATGGTGCTCCACCAAACCAGAACCACAGCTAACGCAGCTGCAAACAGGACAAGCGCCCTGATGCGAAACCGGCTGAAGAGGGCGATGATAGTGGCGAGGCCGAACAAGATGAAAAGGACGCCGGCAACAGCCCGTCCAAGCTCAGCCACGGGCAGGCGATACCACATGGCAAGTCCAGCCCAGGCAGTCAGGATTGCGACGGCCAGCGAAAGGATGATGGCAAGCGAGATCCGAGCGATGCGACGCATCTATTCCCCCTCTGGCGGTCTGCTATCTGGTGGCCTCGCATTGCCTGGATGCCATTTTTCACCGGACGTCCGAAGGCAACTCTACATGGCGATATTGGAGCACATTCGGTCTGTTGCGCCAACTCGGCGCCCGCCCGGCCAGCCGATAAGAGGACTGGTTGAAAAGCCCCGGCCAGCTTGCCGTTCATCGTTGGTACCCGGCGGGCCGACATGTTATGCTGTGGCGGCAACCACTGCAGCCCCAGGTGACTGTCAGGGGGATTGAGTTAGGCAACGCTTTCGGTCGTTAGGTCCCGGCCGGAAGATCGTGCTCGGCGCTGGAAATTTCGCACAAAAGCAACCGCCCGCAACGTTGTGTCTGACTGCCACAGATGCCGCGAAGCTGGCCACGTGGGAGGATATCGTGATCAAGAAACTGGCTTTCGTTTTGTCATGCACTGCCGCCCTTTGCGTAACGTCCGCCTTTGCGCAGGACGAAAATCTCGAGAAACTTGGCGGCTTCAAGACGACCGGCACACCGATGATGGAGCCGATCCCGCAAACCGGAGAAAACGCCGAAGCCCTCAAAGCCATTGCAGCGAAGGTCAAAGTCCCGGATGGTTTTAAGATCTCTCTCTATGCCATCGTTCCCGACGCGCGTCATATCGCCGTAGGACCGCAGGGCGTGGTGACCTTCGTCGGTACCCGCAAAGAGCTGGTCTACTCCATGACCGACCGCAACAAGGACCGCGTCGCCGACGACGTGAAGGCCTTTGCGCCTTCGATTAAAATGACGGTTCCGAACGGCGTCTGTTTCTCGAGGGATGGCCACCTCTACGTCGTCGAACAGAATCGCGTATTGTGGTTCCCGGCGGCCGAGTTTTTCTATGAAGGTCCCGATGTCGCGGCTTTCCCCATCGTGAAGCAGGGCGAGCTTATACCCGCATCCAACGAGAGCTACAATCACACGGCCCGAACCTGCCGCGTCGGGCCCGACAATCGCATCTATATTACCATCGGCCAGCCGTTCAATGTGCCAGCCGCCGAAGTGCTCCCGGAATTCGAGAAACTCGGCATCGGCGGCATCATAAGCATGAAGCAGGACGGCACCGACCGCAAAATCTATGCGCGCGGAATGCGCAATCCGCTCGGCCTGGATTTCAACCCAAAGGACAAGACACTTTGGGTGAACGACAATCAGGTCGACGGCATGGGCGACACCATTCCCCCAGGTGAAATGAACCGTGTTACCGGACCGGACCAGAATTTTGGCTTCCCCTGGTATGGCGGCGGCAAGGTTCGTACGGTTGAGTACAAGGACGCAACAGTGCCCGAAGGCGTGATCTTCCCGGAGGTCGAGCAAGAGGCTCACGCGGCCGATCTCGGGCTGTCGTTCTATACCGGCAAGCAGTTCCCCGAAAAATACCGGGGCGGCATCTTCTCGACCCAGCACGGCTCCTGGAACCGCGTGGACCCGGTGGGGGCTCGGGTGATGTTCACCCCGCTCAAGGCGGACGGCACGGCGGACAAAGCTGAAGTGTTCGCTGACGGCTGGCTGAACGAGAATGGCGAGTATCTCGGCCGTCCTGTCGATGTTCAGATGCTCAAAGACGGTTCGCTGCTGGTGTCCGACGATTTGGCCGGGGCCGTCTGGCGGATTTCCTACGGCGATTGACGAGTTAGCCAGGCGGCGGATTTCTGCTGCTGCCTGGCTTGCTTCTCTATGGATAAAGGAGTTCGGGGTGAGGCGTTTGATCGTCAGTCTGGTTGCGCTGGTTGCCTGTTCGTCTCTTGCGCAGGCTGGAGGTGATGCCGCTTCGGGCAAAAAAGTCATGCTGAAGTGCCAGGTTTGCCATGGCAAGGACGGCATCGCCAAGCTGCCCGAGGCGCCGAACATAGCTGGGCAAAAGGAGGCTTATCTTGTCAAGGCGCTGATGGCCTTCAAGGCAGGCGAGCGCAAGAACGAGCAGATGACTGTCGTGACCAAGGGCTTGAGCGATGAGGATATAGCTGATGTCGCCGCCTATTATTCATCGATCAAGGTTACCGTTCAGGTTCCGCCATGAGGCCAGCTCGCAGACGTCCGCCGCCTGGCTACGCCACCGAGCGATCACGGGTTCCATCCGCCGCTGCCGTACTGACGGGTAATGATCTCGAGCAGATGACCGTTGGGGTCCTCGAAATAAACGCCGCGGCCGCCGTCGTGGCGATTGATCGCGCCCAGCTGCGTCCGGCCAGGATCAGCCCAGTACGGCAGGTCCCGTTCACGAATCCTGGCGAAGATCTCGTCGAACTCGGCTTCGCTGACCAGGAAGGCGTAATGCTGCGGCCTGATTTCGCCTGAGGTATCCATATAGTCGAGGTTGGCACCGTTTTCGGTGGTGACCATCTGGAAAGGCCCCCAGCGCCTTGGGGCGGGAAGGCCAAGCATTTCCGCCAGGAATTTTGCCGACGCCTCGCTGTCGCGGGCCGGCAGTATTGTATGGTTGAAATCGATAGCCATGCCGTCGCTCCCTTCGATCTCTCCTCGCACGTCGTTGTTCCGCGACTGAAGCGATGCTGCACGAGATGGGGTCGAACGCCATGATGCTCAAGCCGGCGTGGCAACCTGCCCGATGACCTGCACGGGGTCAGCTTCATGAATACGGACGATGATCATTTCGCCGCTATCCGGCACCTCGCCCGTCAAACCGGTGATGTTGACCTGATGCGTGACAAGCACGGCAGGTCCGCCGAAACGCTGCCCGCGGAGCCAGGCCAAAAGGGCAGCGGTGCGCACTTCTGCGGCCGAACTGTCGCCAAAGAAGGAATTGAGCAGCTCAAGAGGCACGACGTCGCCGATCCCGAGCAGGCGAGCGGTATCCAGGCAGCGACACCACTGGCTCGAATAGACGGCTGCCGAGGAGATGCCGTTCGCACGGAACAGGTCGCCGATCGCGCGGGCCTGCGCACGACCTTCTTCCGACAGATTCCGCTGGGTGCTGCAGTCACCGAGCCTGAAGCCAGGCGGATCGCCGGAGCCTGGGGCCGCGGCATGGCGCAGCAGCGCAATGGCTTCTCCGGATCGCAGGGCTGCCCAGAGTGGCCCGGAGGCTTGGGCCGTGCCGAAGGCAGCCGCTCCGAGCGACAGGACAAGAAGTTGCCGACGTCCAATTCGCATCTTGCTTCTCACCTTCCGATTAGCGTCTGACGCGGACCAGCACTTCATTCCGTAACTAGCGACATAAATGTTGGTGTCGACGATTTCAGGGCCGATCAGGAGCTGGAAAGATTCCAGCCGCGAGACAGGCCCCGCGTCAGCCTCCGCGACACCCGCCACATCAGCAAGGCGGCGGCCAGGCTGTAGACGCCCATCAAGGCCAGTTGCAGCGCGTAGTCGACGCCGGCGTCGATCAGGTATCCGGTGATGCCGGGACCCATCGCCGAGGCCAGAACCATCACGGCCACCACAACCGAGCGGATCGCGCCGAGATGCGCGGTGCCGTAGATCTCCGGCCACATCGCGCCCTCCAGGGTCGAGGAGAAGCCGTAGCTGATGCCAAGCAGCGCCATGAAGACGAAGATGGCGAAAGGCGCCGTCAGATAGGCAGCCGCGAAGCATGCCAGCGCCAGCGGCAGAAGGAATAGAGGCAGCAGCTGGACCGCCGAGAAGCGGTCGATCAGCCACCCGGCCAGAAGCGCAAAACCCATCGTCGTGGCGGACAGGACGGCGAAGCCGCTGGCGAAGAGTTGCAGCGGCCAGCCCCGGAGCTCGGTTAGATAGACCTGGTGAAAGAAGATGGTCGTGCCGACGAAGGCGGGAGCCAGAACCCCCAGGCAGATGGCGTAGAACGTCGGATCGCGCAGGACTTCAGTCCGCGTCCAGTGCTTCACTGCGCGTTGCGCCCTCGGCTGGGCCTCGCTCTGCGGATTGCGTTCCTTCCGGACCAGCGCACAAACCAGAGGCAAGGCCACGACCAGGATGAAGGCTGCGCAGACGAACCAGCTTCCCCGCCAGCCGACGAGGCCGGCCACGAGGACGAACAGGAAAGGCAGCAGAGCGCCGCCGACATGAAAGCCAAGCGTGACGACCGAGACGGCGCGGCCCCGGTTCGCGGCGAACCAGCGGCCTGTTGCCGTCAGAGCGGTCTGGGTCATCATCCCCTGGCCAAAAAGGCGCAGCAAATAGAGCGCAAGGAGCAGCGTTGGCAGCGACCCGGCGAACCCCATCGCAATGCTGGCGCAGGCAAGCATGAGCATCGTCGCGATCGCCATGGTCACTGTCGAATACCGGTCCAGCGGCCGCCCAAGGAACGGCAGGGTCGCCGCACTAAGCAGCGTTGCCAGCATGTAAATCCCGCCGAACTCGCCGTGACTCAACCCGAACGTCTCGCGGATATCGCCGTTCGACAAGGCGATGAAGAAGGTCTGCCCGAAGGAGGAGACGAGGGTCAGCAAAAAGGCGCCCGCGAGCCAGCGGACATTGTTGACGACGAATGCACTGAAGGACTGCATGTTGTTTCTCGATTGAGTGCGCGCTTCCTGTTCGTCTTTATCGGCCTCCGCTGTCGGAGGATATCGGCCAGTTCCGCTTTGATCAGTGGCCTGGCTTCACGTTCGAGCCGGTCGAACTTCCATGCCGATTACCAACCAGCCAGTCCGACTTCGGCGTCCTCGCCACTCTGCTTGCGAGTGAAGTCAGTCGGACGCCGTCGCGCTCTTACGTCAGGCACTCAAAGGCATCATGCCTCTCGCTCAAGCTCAGGTTCGCTATCTTCTCCTTCTTCCCCTCTCGGATTGTATTTGCGGACACCGTCGAATGAGAAAGGCTTTTCGATGGAAGCCGGTCATTCGGTGGATGTCGGCCGAACCGGAACAATGGTATCATGCAGGGAGCATTCGGGGAGGCGACTGCATTGACCGAGAGCTTGGAAGTCGAAGCGGCGAGAGGTTGGTCGAATCTGCTGATCGCGGCAGAAAGCGGCGATGCGGGGGCCGTTCGAGCGGAATTGGCGGCCGGCGCCAATATCAACGAGGCGGACGGCGGCGGCTGGTCAGCCCTTCATCTCGCAGCCCTCAATGCCCGCACCGCGGCGGTCGAGGCGTTGATCGAACACCCAGCAATCGATGTGAATTCCAGAAACAAATGGAAGAGCACGCCATTGAGCCTTGCTTCGGCCAAGGGCCACTACGCCTCTATTTTAGCCCTCGTGAAACATCCCGAAATAGAGATTAATGCAAGAGCCGACTACTACGGCAGAACGGCCCTTATTGAAGCAGCAAAGAACGGGCATCTGGATGTCGTCAAGTTGCTTGTCGAGAATGGCGCCGACGTGAATCTTACTGACAAGACCGGAAGGAACAACGCGCTTATCGAGGCTATCAAGGGACGGCACTACGAGGTCGCGGGATACCTGCTTGATTCCCGGAAAATGAACTTTCTCAATAAGGATATGAGACTGAACGCCCTGATCTGGGCTGGAAGCTGCCATAACCCTCAACTCATCGAAAAGCTGGAAGTCTCGATTCATACTTTCTTCGAAGGCAAGTGAAGGTCCCGCTTCCGCCGCGGTGACCATGTCCGCGGCCCTTGCACTGGCCGAATGTCTTCGATCGCCGCAGACCGCCTGTGGAACTCCCTTCCAAGATCATTCAACCAATCGGTTGACAATTCGAAAGCGCGCCTCTATATTCAACTACATGGTTGAATTAGAAACGCCCCAGATCGACGCGGTTTTTCATGCGCTTGGCGACGCCACCCGCCGGCACATGCTTCGCGACCTCGCCGGCGGCGAGCGAACGGTGAGCCAGTTGGCGGAACCCTTCGCCATGTCGTTGGCGGCCGCCTCCAAGCACATCAAGACGCTGGAGAATGCAGGGCTTATTCGTCGAGAGGTGAGGGGCCGCACACATATTTGCCGCCTCGAACCCGGACCGCTGGCCAGCGCCCACCAATGGCTCGGCTTCTACGAGTGCTTCTGGACCAACCGTCTCGACGTCCTCGAGCGTCTGCTTCGCGAGCAGGACGCAGGCAAAGCCAGGGATGAATCCGAGAAATCGCCCGCCTCAAAAGAAGGAGACGACCAATGAACCAGATGAAAGCCATCGAAGCCTATGGCGAGCTGACCGAGCCCGCCACGTTCACCATCCAGCGGCTCTTGCCCGGCCCGATCGAGCGGGTCTGGGCCTATCTCACCGAGAGTGACCTGCGCCGGCAGTGGATGGCTGCCGGCCAGATGGAAATGAAGGCCGGCACCTCGTTCGAATTGGTCTGGCGTAACGACGAGCTGACCGACCCGCCCGGCCAGCGCCCCGCGGGCTTTCCCGAAGAGCATCGGATGGAGGGCCGGATCACCGAGCTCGATCAACCCTACAAGCTCGCCATCACCTGGGGAAACACCGGCGGGGTTTCCTTCTTGCTGGAGCCGAAGGGCGATGATGTGCTGCTCACCGTCGTCCATCGCCGGCTGCCGGAACGCGCAATCCAGCTCAATGTCACCGCCGGCTGGCACATGCACCTCGACATGCTGGCTGCTCGTCTAGCGGGCAAGACGCCGACCTCCTTCTGGGATGGCTGGAGCCGCCTGCGGGAAGAATACGACCGCCGCCTGCCAGCCTGGCACGATCGCGTCGGCTGAAGTAACCGCCCAGCCTCCACCGGCATCGGCCCCCTGGAGGCTCGCACACCAGCAACGAACCGACGATGAAACGTGCTTGCATTTCGCAAGCCCGATGGAGGAAGTCATGCGCAAATTGATCACCGGAATGAAGGTTTCCGTCGACGGCAAGATGGAGGGACCCGAGGGTTATGCCGATTGGGTCGACGCGTGGTCGGAGGACTACGGGCTGACGCCGCAAATCGATGCCTGCCTGCTCGGGAGCATCATGTACGCCGGCTACGAGCGCTACTGGAGTGCGATCCAGAATGAGCCGGACAAGCCGTTGCCGATGACCGGCAAATTGCCGACGCCGGAGGAGCTCGAATGGGCCCGCTTTGCCGAACAGACCCCGCATTATGTGCTGTCGAACACGATGAATTCGGCGGCCTGGCCAAAGACGCGCTTCGTGCGGAGCCTCGAAGACATCGCTGGCCTCAAGCAGCAGCCGGGCAAGGATATCTATCTCATGGGCGGTGCGCGAATGACCGCGAGCCTGATCGATGCCGGGCTGGTGGATGAACTGCGGCTTATCCTCTATCCACTGCTCGTCGGCGAAGGGAAGGCGCTGTTTGGAGCAACGCAAAATCGTCGCGGGCTTGAACTGCGGAAGGTTCAGCAGCTCACAGATGGGCGCGTGAGCCTGGTCTATGGGATCGGCTAAAGCGCGTCGCGTCTGCGACGCGGCTTTAGGTTTTTGTTTTTATGCATGTCGTTATCCCAAAACCGCTGCGCACTTTTGGGCGACATGCATTAACTCAGCCTGTCTTCGCAAATTTCGCAGCGCTGCCTGGCTGAAATTTTTTTCTGAAAAGCACTTCGCCGGTCAGAGGGAAACCGATAGTCCACCGTCAACGGCCAGCACATGGCCGTTGACGTAGGCGGCAGCGTCTGAGGCGAGAAACACCACGGCTCCGCCGAGTTCCTCAGGCTGGGCCCAGCGGCCCGCCGGGGTTCGTGCCTCGACCCATTTGGTGAAGGCCTCATCGCTCATAAGTGCGGTGTTGAGCTCGGTAGCGAAATAGCCGGGGGCGATCGCGTTGACGGTGATGCCGTGACGGCCCAGTTCAGCGGCGGTCGAGCGTGTCAGCCCGTGCAGGCCCGCCTTTGCCGCCACATAGGCGTGAATGGTGGGACGGCCAAGGATCGCTGCAACCGATCCAGTGTTTATTATGCGCCCGAACTTGTTTGGCAGCATCAGGCGCACCGCATCGCGCATCAGACGGAAGCAGGCCGAAAGATTGACGGCAATCACATGGTCGAAATCTTCGTCCTGCCATTCGACCAACGGACTGCGATGCTGGATGCCGGCGTTGTTGACCAGAATATCGAGGCGGCCGTGGCGTTCGACGATCCCTTCGAGCGACGCCCTCGAGATCGCCGCGTCGGTGACATCGAACGGCAGGGCTTCGGCACCGATCCTTTCGGCCGCCGCCGACAGCGCGGCCGGATCGCGGGCATTGACGATCACCGTCGCGCCGTTTTCCGCAAGTGCCTTGGCCATGGCGAAGCCGAGACCACGCGAAGCACCTGTGACCAGCGCGACACGGCCGTTGAGCGAGAACAATTCCGACATTGATAATCCCCCAAGAAAAGGGCGGGCCATGAAAACGGGCGGGAGTTTGCTCGCGCCCAATTAACGCTATTTGGAGCACTATTTGGCGATGCAGGTATCCGCTGTCTCCGGCGTGCAAATGTCAAGGCCGGTATAGGTCGGGTCGGCCGGCGAAGCCTTGCCGTCCTTCATGTCCTTCAGCGCCACCATCGTCTTGTAGCCCATTTCGAACGGCCGCTGGCCGACCTGGCCGAGCGAGAACCCTTCCTTCATCTGGTCGATCTGCACGGGAAGCGTATCGGCGACGACCAGGGACCCTGGAGCATCGAGAAGAATAGGACTTGCGAAGTTGTAGGATGACCGTATGATCTGACCCGATGATCACGGATCGCCCATCTCAACGCGAAGCTTCCGGCGCAATTGCTGAGCTGCCTGCGCAGTTGGCGGGTGATGCGCTGATAGACGGACGGTCGCCCCAGGCAGAGCGCTACCTCCTCGATTGGGGCCGCGACAGGCGCGGCAGTGCCCGCTTCATCGTGCGTCCAGGATCGGTGGAAGAGGTCCAGGCGTTTGTGAGATGGTGCTCGCAGAGCGGTGTCGCCATCGTCGTGCAAGGCGGCAATACCGGACTTGCCGGTGGCGCCATTCCAGACAATTCGGACTACGCAGTGCTGTCGCTTGAGCGTCTCAATCGGATACGCCGCGTCGATCCGCTCGACTTCACGCTGCAAGCGGATGCCGGGGCCGTGCTGCAGGACGTCAAGGACGCCGCTGAAGCATCCGAGATGACCTTCCCGCTCGCGCTTGGCGCACAGGGATCGTGCACGATCGGCGGCAACGTCGCGACCAATGCCGGCGGCATCAATGTGCTGCGCTACGGCATGACGCGTGATCTGGTGCTCGGGCTTGAGACGGTGCTGCCGGACGGCACCCTTTGGAACGGCATGAACGGGCTGCGCAAGGACAATCGCGGCTACAGCCTGAAGCAATTGATGATCGGCTCGGAAGGGACGCTGGGAGTCGTCACCGGCGTCGAGGTAAGGCTCTCGCCCCGGCCGACGCAGGTCGAGACCGCCTATGTCGGACTGGGCAGCTTCCGCCAGGCGTGCGAGCTGTTCCGGACGGCAAGGCATCTCTGCTCCGACCTTCTCAGCGCGTTTGAGGTCATCGGCGAGGAGTGCCTGCCGCTGGTCCACCTCATCGATCCGAACCTGCGCTCGCCGCTGACGCAAGAATGTCCGGTTCATGCGATCGTCGAACTCGCCTGTGGGCCAGGGATAGATGCCGGCGGCCTTCTTGAAATTATGCTGGCGCGCGCCCTCGAGGCCGACCTGATCAGGGACGCCGTCGTCGCGCAAAGCCGTTCGCAGGCTGCCACATTCTGGGCCATCCGTGAGGGCCTGGTCGAGGGGCAGGCGCGGCGCGGCTATCATGTCCGCACCGACCTCTCGGTTCGTCTCAGCCAGGTGCCGACGCTGATCGAGCAAGCACGCGCGTGCATTGTGCGCGACTGGCCTGGCTGGGCATCCCTGACCTATGGCCATGCGGGCGACGGCAACATCCATTTCAATGTGCTGCCTCCCATCGATTGCGACCCCGGCGAAGCGAGGACCGTGGGGCAGGCGGTTTTGACCCGGCTCTACGAGCTGGTCGGAGCGCTCGGCGGCTCGTTCAGCGCCGAGCATGGCGTCGGTCGCAGCCGCAGTCACGTGTTCTGGGCCGGCCTTTCGCAGCGCGAGCGGCAGCTTCATTTCGCGATCAAGGCAGCCTTCGATCCGGCAGGCCTGTTCAATCCGACATGTCTCGTGCCTGATCCGGGCGATTTGTAGGGAAAAGCCGCATGAAGCAGCGTTCGTCCATCATCGGCAGCGTCGAGGCGCTTCCGCACCGCGTCGCGTCGCATCTGAGCCGCGAGATCGAGGGCGGCGACATCATCCCGGGAGCCCGGCTTCCCACCGAAAGCCAGCTCGCCGACAAGTTCGGCGTCAGCCGCAATGTTGTCAGGGAAGCGATTGCCCAGCTTCGCGCCGATGGCATGGTCGAGGCGCGTCAGGGCGTGGGCGCATTCGTCATGGCGCCGGAACAGCGGACAGCCATCCGGATCGACCGTGAGGCACTGAAAGACCAGCGCAACATGGAGCAGCTCTTCGAGCTGCGCAGCATCCTGGAGACCGAATCCGCCACGCTCGCCGCGGCGCGCTGTACGTCCGATGAGCTTGACGCCATCAAGGCTGCGCTGGACCGCATGGGCGGCGAGGAGCGCTGGGAGGATGGCAGCATCGAGGCCGATCTGCTTTTCCATCGGGCGATCGCCCGGGCGACCGGCAATAGTTACATCTACACCTTCATTTCCTTCGTCTGCGAGCAAATCCGCCAGTCGATCCACTATGCCCGCCTCACCAATCCGCTCCACGACCTGGTCGAGGTCAACGTCGCCGAGCACGTGCGGATTTACGACGCGCTCGCCGCGCGTGATCCACAAGCTGCCGGCGAGGCGATGCGCCGGCACATCGAAGGCGCCGCATCGCGCGTAGGCGTCGAGCTCACCGCGATCAATCGGGGCAAATGACCATGTCGCTCGGGCAGACCAAGGCAATCACCGATATCTGCCTGCTTGTAGAGGACATCGACCGCACCATCGACTTCTACACGCAGAAACTTGGCTACCGGATCAGACGCCGCGCCGAGGGCTTTGTCGATTTTCATTCCGAGCGCGTGACGCTCGCCGCATGGCAACTGGACCACATCAATCGCCACTGCGGCGTCTCGAATGTCCGCTCACCGAAGCAGGCGCACAAGGCGTGCGTCGCCATGGAACTCGAAAGCGCGGGGGAGGTCGACCGGCTCTACGCCGAACTGTCGGACAAGGGCGTGCCGTTCGTCGGGCCGCCCGGCGACTATGTCTGGAACGCGCGCTGTGCCTACTTCCACGATCCGGACGGGACGCTATGGGAACTCTATGCCTGGACCGGCGCCGGACCGGGCGACTATCACGACACGCAAGTGTGATTGGATCGCGACGGCCTCGCAAGAAAGGGCCGCGCCGCATGCAAGCAGTCCAACAAAGGAGCAAGAAGATGAGTGGGAACGCATCGCAGTGGAATCGCAGATCGATCCTGAAGGCCGGCGCCGCCGGCCTGGCGGCTTTCGGGCCGGGACTTCAGCTGTTCGGCGCCAGCGCCTCGGCAGCCGCCAAGCTCGTCGTCCAGTATGACTGGCTGATGTCGAACGGCCAGATCGGCGACGTCGCAGCCGTCGCCAATGGCTACTTCAGCGAAGCTGGGCTTGAAGTGGAGTTCAGCCCCGGCGGGCCGAACGCCGCCACCGTGCCGCCAGTGGTGTCCGGTGCCGCCCAGCTCGGCCAATTCTCGGAATCGCCTCAACTCTATGCCGCGCGTGCGAGCGGCGTTCCGGTGAGGATAATCGCCTGCGGCTATCGCACCGGGCCCTATGCGCTGACGTCGAAACCGGAGAAGCCGATCCAGTCGGTGGCGGATCTGAAGGGGATGCGGATCGGCACGCAGCCGACCGCGCGCTTCGCCATCGACGCGATGCTCGCGAAGAACAAGATCGACCCTTCCGAGGTCACCATCGTCAATGTCGGGTTCGACAAGGCGCCGCTGGTTCGTGGCGACGTCGATGCGATCGGCGGCTGGATCACCAACACGCAGGCGCTCAGCGTCGTCGGTGACGATCGCATCGATCTGCTGTTGTCGGAGCTCGGCCTGGCGTCCTATGCCAATGTCTATTTCGCGACCGACAGCGCCATCGAATCCGATTCCGCGACCCTGGCGAAATTCATCGGCGCGGTGGCCAAAGGATGGGGCTGGGTCCACGCCAATCCCGAGCAGGCGGTCGACAAGCTTGTCGCGGCCTATCCCGAGATCGACGCGGGCTGGGAAAAGAAGACGATCCCCCTGGTGCTGAAACTGTCGTTCGACGACAACACGAAAAAGGATGGATGGGGCACCTTCGATCCTGCCTCGATCGAGGGCCAGATCGCGCTGCTTGACCAGATTGGCCAATACCCGAACGGCAGGCCGAAGGCCGAGGACGTCTATACGACGAAGCTTCTCGAACTCACTGCGGCTGAACGGCCGAAGCTCGGCGCGCCCGCCTCTTGATGGCCGCGCCGGCCATCGAAACCTCCGGGCTCGACGTCGGCTATCCCGGCCGGCGCTCGCCCGTGACGGTGATCTCCGGCCTCGAACTGACAGTCGAGGCCGGGACGTTCCTGTCGATCCTCGGGCCTTCGGGGTGCGGAAAGTCGACGTTTCTGCGCGTTGTCGCCGATCTTCTAGCGCCGCTCGCAGGCACGATACGCGTGATGGGCGAAACGCCGTCGGCGGTGCGCTGCGGCCGCGGCGTGGGTTTTGTCTTCCAGGACTCGACCCTTTTGCCGTGGCGCACGGCGCGCGAGAATGTTCGACTGCCGATCCAGGTCGGCCGCCGCAGCCTGTCGCGCATGATAGACGACCGGGCCGACGAGTTGCTCGAACTCGTCGGCCTGTCGGCCCTCAGTGAGCGCCTGCCGCATCAGCTTTCCGGCGGACAGCGCCAAAGGCTGGCGATCGCCCGGGCGCTGCTTGGCGAGCCACGTCTGCTTCTGATGGATGAACCCTTTGGCGCACTTGACGAGATCACCCGCGATCGCCTCAACGACGAACTGCTGAACCTTTGGCGGCGGACCGGAACGACCGTGCTGTTCGTCACGCATTCCATTGCCGAAGCGGTCTATCTCGGACAGCGTGTGATCGTGCTTGCCGCCCATCCCGGCCGGATCGTCGCCGACCACGACCTTCGTCCGCTGAAGGGGCCGGACAACAGATGCTCGCGCGAGGATCCGGCGATCGTCGCGGCAATGGCCAGGATGCGCTCCGCCCTCGGAGCGGCGTCGTGAACCAGGGCGCGCTTTCGCCATTCGCACAGGCTGCGCTGCCGATCCTCGGCGCCGGCTCGCTCATTCTCGCATGGCAATTCCTGCTGCCGCTCGCCGGCGTGCCCGCTTACATCGTTCCGACGCCGACCGCGATAGCGGGCGTGTTTGCCAGGAACGGATCGCTTCTCCTGTCGAACCTCTGGCCGACGGCCATCGAGGCGCTCTCCGGCTTCGTGCTCGGCAACCTCGCCGCAGTGCTGCTGGCGATCGTCTTCGTTCACAGCCGTACGCTGCAGGCGGCCTATTTTCCGGTCGTGCTGTTCTTCAATACGATCCCGGTGCTGGCGCTGGCCCCGGTCGTCATCCTCATCTTCGGCCTCGGCATGCTGCCCAAGATGGTGATCGCGGCGGTGATCTGTTTCTTCCCAACGCTCATCAACATGATCCGGGGTCTGGAATCGGCGAGCCCCAGCGAGCACGAGCTGTTCCGCGTGCTGTCGGCGACGCGCTGGGAAGTATTCTGGCGCCTGCGCCTGCCGCGCGCGCTGCCAATGCTTTTCGCTTCGCTGCGGATCGCCTCGGCGACCGCGGTGATCGGCGCGATCGTCGGCGAGTGGATCGGCTCCGACAAAGGTCTCGGCGCGCTGATCATCCAGGCGACCTTCAACTACCAGTCCGACCGGCTCTACGCCGCCATCGTGCTCTCATCGCTGTTGTCGATCGGGTTCTTCATGACCGTCGTCGCCGCTGAGCGATGGTCGGTTCGATACCGTTAGAGGCGGCTGAACGCGTCGGCGACGGACGTAGCATCATTTGTTCCCGCGAAGGCAGGGCGCCTCCTTGAGAGCCGCCCTGTTGCTTGTGTTTCTGGCGATGATTAGAGCTTTCCCGCTGCGAGCAGTTCGCGGGTCCGCTTCAGCGTCGACAGCAGGGCGGCCTTGTAGCCGTTTTCGCTGGCGAACTGAGCCTGCTCGGCCTGCTCCTCGCGACCGTTTGGCTCTTTGCCGCGCAGGCCAATGTAGCAGTAGAAGCGAAGCTGCAGTGCGCCTTCTCCATCTTCGAACAGTTCGTTGACAATCGCTCCCTCGCGCGGACCGGATGCCTGGAAGAAGGTGACCTTGCTTTCCGGCTCGAGCGTGACGATTTCGCGCAGGTCGTGGCCACCGATCGTGGCCTCACGCACGAAGTGGGTAGCGCTTTCCTCCACAACGTCGCAACGGGTGCAGAGACCCGTGACAAGGAACAAGCGGGCGTCGCGTGCTTTCAGCTCGAGACCCTTCCACACTTGAGCGCGCGTCAATGGGACTTCGCCTTCCGGGTTCACCGGAACTGTGGCAGTTGAATAAATCATGATGACAATCCTTGTGATCAGACAGGGGCTGCGCTTCCGTCAGGCGGAGGCAGCGGTTTCCGAGGCGAAGGCTCGATATGGGCGCAGTGGACGTCCGAGCAGGGCAGTCAGGCGCTCGACGTCGCCGGCCCCAGGCAGCATCCCGTCGGTGAAGAAGCGCTCGCCCATCAGACGCATGTCGTAGGCCATCCAGGCGGGCACGAACTGCTTGAGATTTTGCTCAAAATCCTCGGTATTGTCGCCGCCGTAGTTGATCGGGCGGGCGAGCACGTCTGACCAGATGGCGGCGATATCCGCCCCAGTCAGTGTCTCTGGACCGACGAGGTTGATCCAGTCGATCGCAAGCGGCTCTGCGGCCTGTTCACGGCGCAGCAGCTCAAGGGCGGCGATCTCGGCGATATCACGGACGTCGATCATGGCGAGACCCTTGTCGCCGATCGGCATTGTGTAGGTGCCATAGCCGGTGATGACGTCTTTGATCATCAGATCGTTCTGGATGAAGTAAGCTGGGCGCAAGATCGTAGCCTTGAAGTCCATCTGCTCGATCATTCGCTCGACGCCGAACTTGCCAGCGAAATGTGGCACGTTCACGTAGCCGTCAGCGTGGATCACCGACAGATATACGATCCGCTCGATACCGGCCGATCGGGCGACGTTCAGCGCGACCAAAGCTTGGGTGAATTCGTCCGGAACTACGGCGTTCAAAAGGAACAGAGTGGAAACTCCAGACATGGCTTTGCGCAGCGAATCGACATCGAGAAAGTCGCCTTGCACGACTGATACGCCTGCCGGGAAGTTGGCTTTCGACGGATCGCGGACGAGAGCACGTACATCAGCGCCGCGCTTGACGAGGTGTTCAACGACTTGGCGGCCAATATTGCCTGTGGCCCCGGTAACGAGAATGGTCATGAAATTTCTCCTGTTGGGTTGCTTGACACGGCCAATATGTGTGGCTCACTGAGGGTCCAATAGGCTGAAATTTTAGACGCACCGTCTCGCTGGTGGAACACACATGGATCTTCTTGCCCTCGCCGATTTTAATCTCGTTGCCCGCCACGGTGGTTTCGGCAAAGCGGCAAGGGCCACCGGACGGCCTAAGGCGACCCTGTCGCGGCGCGTTGGAGAATTGGAAAGCAGCCTTGATCTGCGCCTGTTTGAACGGGGTGCGCGTAGCCTGAAGCTCACCGAAGAAGGACGGGCGCTCTTCGAGCGGACAGGGGCGCTGCTTGCCGAACTGGACGAGACGGCTTCGGCGATTGCCTCGGGCGGTCAGAGACCCAGGGGCAGATTACGGATTAGCGCACCTTTGCTTTTTTCTCAGACCGCAATGGGGAGGATTGCTGCGGGGTTTGCCCTTAAATATCCGGAGGTGAGGCTGGAGGTTACGACTGAGGATCGGCCTGTTGACATGATCGAGGAAGGCTACGATCTGGTAATCCGAGTCAATCCAGATCCCGACGAAAGCCTGGTTGGACGGGCGTTTCTCCGCGACCGCCTGGTCGTAGTGGCGAGCCCTGACCTTCCTCGCGCGAGTGGTGGACTCGCCGCTCCTGGACTCGCCGCTCCTGGCGTCGCGCGCTGGGCGGGCGATCGGCAAACATGGCACGTGAAGACACAAGGTGGCCGGTCAACAATTGCAATCGAGCCTGTCCTCGCTTTGTCGATGCTCATCATGGTCCGGGATGCGGTGCGAGCCGGCGTCGGTGCAGCACGTCTTCCCATTTCGTTGGTGGCCCACGACTTGGCTGACGGCACGCTGGTACTATGGGGGGATATCGACGGCCCCGAGATCGCTTTATGGGCGCTCTACCCATCTCGGCGGCTACTCAGCGCGCGAGTGTCGGCGTTCTTGAATTTTCTAAAACAGGCCTTCCCAAATGGGACGCCGGACGAACTAGCCGCCTATATTGGCAGGTGATGACCGAACCCGCGTTCGGGCGTAGAAAGTCCTATGCAACAAAAAAACGAAAACTGAGAAGCGCTTTGCCAGCGTCATGGATGAACTCACGTCCCATGCCTGCCTGCTTAGCAAAATGTGCTGGAACTATGGCCTGTCTTCCGATGCACTTTGTCAACAGAACCTAGTGGTGAAAGTCTGACGCTTGGTGCCGGTGGACGGCAAGAACCGACCCGTTGACGACCTTGGGCGTTGCAGACTTGAACCTCCAAATCGAGGTCGGGAACCTGCCTTCAGCGCAAGAGCATTCGGGAGTGCGCTCGCGTAAGGTAATTCACCACATTTGGCGGCACCCGCAGATGCTTTT